>NZ_JACARU010000085.1:0-5796 GCF_013386425.1 Cedecea sp. P7760
TAAGTTGGCACCATTACCAGGAAAACGGTAGAATTGATTTCATTAATACGAAATAGAATTTGAATGGCTGCAACCAGATAGTTTTTATTCCCGTCGAGCTTCAGTGCCTCAACGATAAATTGCGTTATTTTTTCAACATTCGCCGCTTCAACCGCCGTAGACTTTTCTCCAGGCCGTTTGTAGAGCGCCGCATTACCCAGAATAATCGCCCCCATCATCAGCTTGAGCGCTCTGTCTTTTTCTGGGTTAAGTCCGGTCTGTGCCTGGTTTAATTTATCTTCGAGAGCGGCAAAATCAGAATTGGCAAAATTCAGGACTTCCGTCACCAGCCACGCGGGTAAAGCATCGGCTTCAGGCAGGTGAATCGCACGGGTAAACAGATCGCGGTAATATTGATGCAGGGCCCGAGTGCGGGAGAAACTGTTCATAACTGTCCTTTAGATTGCACTATTTTGCCAGACGGGTGATTGTCTGATGCTAGCACTCGAGCAGTAGGCATAATGCGCTGAACAAAACCGAAATTAACGCCTTATCCTTCATATTAAAAAAGCCCTGCTGCCCGCTATTTTCGACAAAAACAAAAAAAGGCTGCTGTTTCCAGCAACCTTTCTTGTAGCGGCCTGCGAAATTAACGCAGCAGGGACAGCATTGCCTGTGGAACCTGGTTTGCCTGAGACAGTACGGAAGTACCAGCCTGCTGCAGGATCTGCGCACGGCTCATGTTGGATACTTCGGTCGCGTAGTCAGCGTCCTGGATACGGGACTGAGCAGCAGACAGGTTGGTGATGGAGTTGTTCAGGTTGTTGATAGTGGATTCGAAACGGTTCTGAATCGCACCCATGTTAGAACGTGCGGTATCGATTTTCGCGATAGCAGCATCAGCAGCAGAAACAACAGCCTGTGCAGTTGAGTGGTCGGTGATCGCGGTGCTCAGGCCAGCGCTCAGGCTAGCGGAAGAGGCGTTGATCAGAGAGTCGCTGCCGATAACGATGGTATCGTTAGAGGTGGTGTTAGCGCCAACCTGGATGTTCAGACCAGTAGATACAGAACCGTCCAGCAGGTTTTTTCCGTTGAAAGAAGCACCGCCAGAGATACGGTCGATTTCAGACAGACGCTGGGTGATTTCAGTCTGGATGGATTTCAGGTCAGTGGTGCCGTTGGTATCGGTAGCAGCCTGCAGGGACAGTTCACGGATACGCTGTAAGTTGGTGTTGATCTCGTTCAGGTTACCTTCAGCGGTCTGAACCAGAGAGATACCGTCGTTAGCGTTACGAGCCGCCTGAGTCATACCCTTAACCTGGGAAGTCATACGGTTGGCAATCGCCTGACCAGCAGCATCGTCTTTCGCGCTGTTGATACGCATACCGGAAGACAGACGCTCGATAGCGGTACCCAGTGAAGACTGAGATTTGCTCAGGTTGTTCTGAGTAGTCAGGGACAGCAGGTTAGTATTGATTACGGACATAGTATTAATTCCTTAAAAATTGGGTTTAGGTTCGGTGCCTAACACTCACGGCGTCTCTCACCGTCAACAAGGTTATCGACGCCCTCTGTT
Source organism: Cedecea sp. P7760 (assembly GCF_013386425.1). Lineage (NCBI taxonomy): Bacteria > Pseudomonadati > Pseudomonadota > Gammaproteobacteria > Enterobacterales > Enterobacteriaceae > Cedecea > Cedecea sp. P7760. The sequence goes on from NZ_JACARU010000085.1 coordinate 1,556, forward strand.
CCAACTTTAGATTTAATGATAAAAAAAATTCAATTTGTTGAATTCAAAGGAAATTAATTTTACCGTTGGTTCCTGACCTCACCTTACCTACACTTTTATAATGCGTTTATTGCCCGTTCGAAAATATATCTTTGCGGCACTGAAGCCCATCAGCCACGCTATTAATGAAGGCGTCTTTTCCGACAATCGTCATATAAGGCCGATCCACGGCCTGCTATTCGGCTGATTATTTTTTTTACCTGGCTGTAAACTTTTCACCGAGTCAGCCGATAAGTTAATGAAACTACCAGCGACTTAAAGGAAGACATCAATGGCATCGATCTCTAGCCTTGGAGCAGGCACGACCCTGAACCTCCAGGACACTTACGATAAGCTTTATACGGCAGAGCAGACAAAATTAACCATTTTTGATACGCAGACCAAAACTTATCAAGCTCAGTTTAGTGCCTTTGGTCAATTAAAAACGGCGATATCTGGTCTGGAAACGGCGACGGCAGCGCTGACCAAAAGCGGTGCCCTGCTGGCAACGTCCGTGAGCAGCACGAATACTGCATTCAGTGCCACGACGACCAGCGATGCCATTCTTTCTGACTACACGGTTAACGTACAGCAGCTGGCGAAAGGCCAGGTATTAATGTCCGGCAGTATCGCCAGCAACACTGCACCGCAAGGGGCGACGACGGGCGGAACGCGTACGCTTACCATCACGCAGCCAGGGACGACGACCCCGTTAAACGTGACGCTTTCCGACAGTGACACCTCGTTAAACGGCATTGCAAAAGCGATTAATGGGGCCAACGGTAATGTTTCAGCCTCTGTCGTTAAAGCCACCGATGGTGATTACCGCCTGATGCTCACATCCAAGAGCACCGGCGCTAATTCGGATATGACCGTGACCGTCACCGGTGACGACCAGCTACAGGGCGTGATTGGCTACAACTCTGCCACCAAATCTGGCGCGTTGAGCGAGCAAACGCCGTCGCAAAATGCCAAAGTCTCGGTAAACGGCGTGGTGATTGAGCGTCAGAGCAATACCATTAGCGATGCTATGCCAGGCGTAACCCTGAACCTGAAAGCAAAAAGCACCGCCGACGAAACGCTGAGCGTGACGCGCACAACCGATGCCAGCAAAAAAGTCATTAATGATTGGGTAAAAGCCTACAACACCCTGCAGTCAACGATTGCGACCGTCACCAAGTACGTGAAAGTGACGCCGGGTGCGGCACAGGATAGCAGCAACGGCGCGCTGGTCGGCGACAGCACCGTTCGCGGTATTCAGGCAGATATTCGCAGCATGCTGACGCAGGTTCAGGGCGGCGATTTCAGCATTATGGCGCAGCTAGGGATTAGCCAGGATCCGGTGCTGGCACCTGATGGCTCCAGCGCGCTGAAAGTGGATGACGCCAAGCTGACTAAAGCGCTGAGTGATAACCCACAGGGCGTGATCAACTACTTCGTGGGTGACGGCAAAACCACCGGTTTTGCAACCCAGCTGGACACCAAACTGAACAACATGCTGAGCACCAGTTCCATCAACGCCGGGGTTATTAAAAACGCGCAGGATGGCCTGACCTCAACATTGAAAACTGTAGCAGATCGTAAACAGGATATGAGCGACAGTATCGACGCCACCATGGCTCGCTATAAGGCTCAGTTTACTTCCCTGGCAAACCTCGTCAGCCAGATGACCAATACGGGGAACTACCTGGCGCAGCAGTTCAACAAAAGTTAAGGATGTAATATGTACAAGAGTTCTGGTGTACAAGCCTATCAACAGGTCGGTCTGGAAAGCGCCGTTATGAGTGCCAGTCCACACCAGCTCGTGGTCATGCTGTTCGACGGGGCACTCAGTGCCCTTGTACGAGCCCGCCTGTTTCTGGAACAGGGGCAAATGCCACAAAAGGGAGAGGCGCTCTCCAAAGCCATTAACATCATTGATAACGGACTAAAAGCAGGTCTGAATATGGATATCGGAGGGGAACTTCCCGGTAACCTTGCGAATCTTTATGACTATATGGTGCGGCGTCTCCTGCACGCTAACTTGCGTAATGATGCCGACGCAATCAGCGAAGTAGAGCAATTGCTCGCCAATATTGCAGATGCATGGAAACAAATCGGCCCCTCTTCCTCTACATTTCAGGATGCTATCTGATGAATGATTTCATCTCATCCCTAAATGAGTGGTATGCCCTTCATGCCCTCAGTCAAACCATGCTTGACCTTGCTCATTCTGGAAAGTGGGATGAGTTGATTGAACAAGAAGTAAAGTACGTACAGCTGGTGGAGGCGATTGCTAATAATCCCATCGCTCAGGCCAGCAACAGAAGCCAGGAAGAAGCAAAGGCGTTACTCGATATGATTCTCACTAATGAAAATCAGATCAAAACGCTGCTTCATAGCAGGCTTAATGAGTTACGAGATCTTATTGACCAAAGCGGTCGTCAAAAGTCGCTGAACAATACCTACGGATTTCTTTCCGGCAACGTCCTGATGCCGAGCGATTTGAATCAGTAAACCTGCTGAATCACGTTTCTTATTCCATACTCCAGAGGTCAGCTAAATGACTTCTGGAGCACGGACGAGATGACTAACCCCACCCTGTTACAGTTTTTCCACTGGTATTCCCCCGGCGACGGAACGCTTTGGTCAGAAGTCGCAGACCGTGCGGCCAGCCTCAGCGACATCGGCATCAACATGGTCTGGCTCCCTCCCGCCTATAAAGGCAGCGCTGGCGGCTATTCGGTGGGCTACGACTGCTACGATCTTTTCGACCTCGGCGAATTCGACCAAAAAGGCAGCGTGCCTACCAAGTATGGGGATAAAACCCAGCTGCTGTCGGCGATAAACGCCCTTCGGGACAACAATATCTCTGTGCTGCTGGACGTCGTCGTCAACCACAAAATGGGCGCCGATGAAAAAGAGCGGATCCGCGTCAACAGGGTCAACGAAGACAACCGCAACGACATCTCGCCGGAGGTCATAGAATGTGAGGCCTGGACGCGCTACACCTTCCCCGCCCGCGCAGGGCAATACTCGCAGTTTATCTGGGACTACAAATGCTTTAACGGCGTAGACCACATTGAAAACCCCGACGAAGACGGCATTTTTAAAATCATCAACGACTACACCGGCGAAGGCTGGAACGACCAGGTTGACGACGAGCTGGGCAATTTCGACTACCTGATGGGCGAAAATATCGACTTTCGCAACCACGCGGTGACCGAAGAGCTAAAGTACTGGGCACGCTGGGTCATGGAGCAAACACACTGCAACGGCTTCCGGCTGGATGCGGTCAAACACATCCCCGCCTGGTTTTACAAAGAGTGGATTGAGCACGTCCAGCAGGTGGCGGAACAGCCGCTGTTTATCGTGGCCGAATACTGGTCACATGAAGTGGACAAACTGCAGGAATACATATCTCAGGTCGAGGGCAAAACGATGCTGTTTGATGCCCCGCTGCAGATGAAATTCCATGAGGCATCGAGGCTTGGCCGCGACTATGACATGAGCCAGATTTTCACCGGTACGCTGGTTGAAGCCGATCCGTTCCACGCCGTCACGCTGGTGGCTAACCACGACACGCAGCCGCTACAGGCGCTTGAGGCCCCCGTAGAGGCCTGGTTTAAGCCGCTGGCCTATGCGCTGATCCTGCTGCGTGAAAACGGCGTGCCGTCGGTGTTCTACCCTGACCTGTTCGGCGCGAGCTACGACGATGAAGGCGGAGACGGCCAGAACTACCACATCGACATGCCGGTCATTGAGCAACTGGATGACCTGATTCATGCCAGGGAGCGCTTTGCCCACGGCGTGCAGACTTTGTGGTTCGATCACCCTAACTGCATTGGCTTTAGCCGCAGCGGCACGGCAGAAGCGCCGGGCTGCGTGGTTATCATGTCCAACGGTGATGACGGCGAGAAAACCGTCACATTAGGCGAAAACTTCGGCGAAAAAAACTGGCGTGATTACCTGGGTAACCGCGAAGAAACGGTGCATACCGATAAAAGCGGGAGCGCAACCTTTGCCTGTAACGGTGGAAGCGTCAGCGTTTGGGTGCTGGAGGATGTGTTGTGATTTAGCTTCACCTGGCGCATTGCCTATTAATCATTAATAGCCACAATTATGTGGCGCTGGATAAAGATTCCGTTCACTTCCTGTCCAGTGTTTTCTGTAGCTCCCGTACCGGTGAACGTCTTAGGGGAGTCACCGTCACTCCCCTAAGAACCCGGACTCCCGGCCAAATA
>NZ_JACARU010000086.1:0-9523 GCF_013386425.1 Cedecea sp. P7760
TCTCTACTTAGCCTTGACAACGGTAACACCGCCCATTTCAAAATGTCCCTGAGAGGCTTATTTCTGCGGGTTAAGTGCGAAAAACAGCATGAATAAAAAGTGAATAAATGGGGGCAAAAAGTGCATAGCCGAAATCATGAGCGAAGCGCCTGTTTTTGCATTTTTAGCCAAGCAGCTTTTTATATGCGTCGGCGGCTTCCTGCGCTGTGAGATTGGCCGTCTCGGTTTCCGCATCATCGGTATTGGTGAACGGTTCGAATATCTTCGGCGTTTCCAGCTCGAGCCGCAGCGTTTCGGGAATTTTTATCCCCTCGGCCTCAAGCAGCTGCGCCGCCTCAAGCGCGTTATATTTTCCGGCCACCTTTTGCTTCATAACGTCCCGGAGCACATCACGGCGTCGTTCGTCCTCACCGTACACGCTGTGTCCAAGGCCAAGAGCTTTGGCGTATACGGCCACGTCGTTGTGGGTGGGTAGCACGTCCTCAATGGTTGTTTTCAACCCATCAGAAGATTTGGTGACTATCTTCCTTTTTCGAACTTCCAGGCTCCTGCCCGCCACGCTGTTGATTTTCTCCATCAGCACTTCGCGTGCTTCGGTGAATGCACGATCCAGATCGGGATGCTCTTTTCGCCAATTCCTGATAGTCGCTTCGTCAATCCCTAACCGCTGGGCAACCATGCGATTTGATATTTTGTTACGCGCCAACGCCATATCAACAACGATCCCGACGTAGGCCTTTTTGAAACTATGTTTACGGGCCATACGCTTACCTGATATCGGTGATTGTTTATATTTTGTTCAAAATCATTTTTCCGCATTTTGCGTGCGGAATAATTCTGCCAAAAAATCCGCTTTCAGGCCGCTGCCTGTCTGCGTTTGAGTGCGGAATTAAAAAGCCGAAAAAATGCGGAGTTATCGATTTTTCTCCAAAACTGCGATTTGGTGCTCTCAGGCCGCATGAAACGGGGAGATAGTGGATCGCCCTAGTATTTCCATTAAGTGGCGTTTTCACAGTTCCATGCTCACTGGTGCAAAGAACAGATGCCCGTAAACATCGATGGTGGTTTTGATGTTCACATGCCCGATAAGGCGGGAAACCTGAGTGATATCGACGCCTCTTGCAGCCAGACGGGATACAGCGAAATGCCGGAGGTGGTGGAATTTCTTAATGCCATGTTCCGACAGTGTTTTTTGCAATGCGCCCTGGGTGCCGTAGTTAATTGTTAACGGTTCCCCGGTAAAAATATTTGCTACCAGCGGCTGCGACGTTCCGAACAATTCTGGGTCCAGCAGTTCAAGCAGCTCTTTAGGCATCCTCACCTGCCGCTCAACGCCACGCTTTAGCCCTTCATGTATAACACCATCTACGATATGTCTTCGGATCTGAATCATCTCCACCGTGACGTCCTCGTAGGTAACTGCCAGCGCCTCACCGATACGTAGTCCACAAATCCCAAGCCAACATGCAATACGTTCCCGCCTGGGGGCCGTATCGAGAAGCTTCCGAACGGTTGCCCTTGTAGGGATCGTGATTGGCTTGCGCCGGCGGCGAGCTGGTTTTTCCAAAGGGTTGAACGTGATAAGTCGCTTTTCTAAGAGCAGAGAAAACGCCGCCCGTACCCAGCGCTGACAACCTGGCCGAACAGCCTCTTCGATATCGCGATGGCTTATCCGGAGGATAGCTTTTTCGAGTATCGGCCCCTGCACGGCAAGGAGATCGTGACGACATTTCGAGTAAGTTGATAACCGAATGATATTTTTTTCGAGTTTCCCAGCCTGATAGCCCAGGAAAAACATCAGCAACTTCTTTAAAGACCATGAACCATCAATGCCGCGCCACGTAGCCGTTCGACAATCCAGCTCAATATTCTGCTTCTGCCAGAACAGGTGAGCTGCGTCGTCAATATTTTTAAAAATACGGCGGCGGCCATGCCCGGTTCTGTCATCCTTCCAGTGAACGTAATATTTTGGATTCTCATTAGCGTCAATGGAATGCTTTATTGATGCCATATAGTGGTTTTTCCGATTGATAAAAATGTTATCAACTGGCGCAAATATTATCGAAGCCCCTCAGTGAAGGGCTCCTGTAATTTCAGCGTCAGAGAGGGTTAAAACGGAAACTAATAACGCTTTCAGCTGTGACAGCGACACGGCCTTTCAATTCTTTGTTGGATGCGCATAAGTAAAATCTACCGTCAAAAGTAGGCACATCTTTTTCTGAATAGCCGAAAATTTTTTTGCCGTCTTTCAGTTCGAAAACCGCCTCATACAGTTTTTTGTTCACACTGGCACCGGCTCGACCATCAATACTATTAGCGCTGGGAATACGTGGTTCATCGATTTCAACAACAATGAGGTCAGCGATTCGCTTCCGCACTTCTTCTGTGAATGCGTAAACCGTTTTCGCATTTAATGGCTGGCCGTGCATTTCAGCTTCAACCAGCCCGACGATTTCAAACACATCACAACCCATTGGCAGTTTCGCTTTCAAAGCGACGCTCAAAGGGCCAGTTTTAACACTCGCGTGGCAGCCATCTGCGCCGACCGATGTTTTTAAGTTATCCATTGCATTTCCTTTTAGACGTGAGCCTGTCGCACGGCAACGCCGCCCGAGAGGCAACGGCATCACCCAGGCTCACTACTGAAAGACTCTCTGATTGGCGCGTGCGATGCGCAGTAAAAAGCCCCGCTATTGCGAGGCCCGTGATTGCTCTGCTTTCCTGATATCTGCTTTATCCCGGTTACACTGCGCCAGCGATGAAAGCAGCATGACGTTTAAATCCAGGCTCTGACCCCACGTCATGGAAGAGGGTATTGCGGGCTGCGGTGTGTCAGCCACCAGACCGGGCGGGAGTGGAACCACCGGCACTTTGACGTAAACCGTTCGCGTAGTCGTGCAACCGCTTAACTGCGCCAGCAGGCACAGGACGATTGCGGCAATCATCGCCCGCAACAGCCATCTGGATATCCCTCGCGGCTCCCGATGCGTCCAGTGCGATCTGCTCTTTGGCATGCTGATTAGCCTCAGTAATTGAGTTGAAAATTGATACCGTTAGCAGGACGTTTGATGTGATGGTCTGAACGGCATTAGCTTGCTGTTCTGCAGAGTCAGCACGCTTTTGCTCTGCCAGATACTTGCCGTGGTAGTGATTTGCAGACCAGATAAGGCCACCCGCCAGGCAAGCCACAAAAACTGCCAAAATTATCCAGAATGAGCTTTTCACTGGTCTATCCCCCAGCATGCCAGCTCTGATTCCTGGTCACGCCGTAGAACCTGACCGTAACAGTTATTCGTGCGGATCCTGCAATCGCGGCCGCCGTCATACGTCCAGCGTTTTATCTCTGCACATGCGCCGTGCCGGTCACCAGCATTGAGCTTTCGCCAGAACGTGGATGGCAGACATTTACCGGGGCCGATGTTCCAGGGGCAAAAAGAAGCTATGCCGACTTTTTGAGGCTCGGTGAGCGGTACGCGAACGTTTTTTTCCACCCAGGCCAAAGCCTTTGCCTGCTCTGCCCTGTCGATTTTGTCGCAGTGCTGGCGCGTCAGCTGCATGCCCTTAACGACGGGTTTACCGTCAACGCGAGTCACACCGCCGCAAATCGTCCACACGCCACCAGCATCAGGGTAAGCAACAAGGCTCGTTCCCTCTTTTTCATCCTGAAACTGACTCATTATCACGGGTGCGGCAGCGCCAGCAGCTAACAGCCCAAGCATGGCTGCACTGAGTTTAGTTTTGGTGGTCATGGTTATTTCTCTTTGGGTGGTGACGGCGGCGCGGTAATAATTCCTGCCTTTAGCGCTTCTTCATATTTGCTTAAAGATGCGTCGTAAGACTTCTGCATCCTGCGCTGGAAATAGAGGCCGGTGAAATAAGTCGCCGCACCAAACATCACGCCGCTAACAATCGCAATAAAATTCCAGTCAAGACCGTGAAACCAGTCATACGCTCCCGACAGCCCGCTACAAATCAGTCCGCCGGACGTGCAATATGACGCTCCAGTTATTATTTTTTCAGGCATGATTCTGTGCATTCCACACCTCCGGGTTCGGGGTGCTGTGTGAAGGGGAAAAGTTAAATTCGACGGAAAGCGTACGAAGCGACGCCTTTACGCCCTAAATGGCATTCGATGGTGTTCTGTTCGACGCATTCAAAGCCCTGCTCAGAAAACCAGCGCTTAATTCCGTCGTCAGTGAAGTACCAGATGTGCTCTGTTTTTCTGAAATGGTGAGAATGTAAAATGTCGCCAGCGTCGGCGAATATGGGGATCGAAACAAAAACGAACTCGGTGGCCTGCTGTACAGCAAGATCCGGTTCGTCAATATGCTCCAGCACATCCCACATCGTCAGCGCCCGCCACTGATTGGCGTAAAGGTCAGCGTAAGCGCCCCGCTTATTCAGCCAGGCGATTCCGGTAGGATTAACATCAAATCCCAGCGTGCCGGGGCGGGTAGCGACGAACTGACCGGCACCGATGCCAACATCCAGGACGGGGCCATGATAATGACGCGATACCAGGTCAATTCTGGACTGCGTTAATTTGAAGCCCATCTCCGTATCCGCCAGTTTTTGATAGTTGGCGAAATAGCTCTCGTCATATGGCCTGTCTTTTGGGACCGGGTATCGACCTATCCCCAGTTCAGGAAGGAATACCAGCCCGCTGTTTAATTCCTGATAAAACGACTTCATTCAGCCAGGCCTCAAATTTTGAATCAAAGTTGGTGATATGCTTTTCGCAGGGATGATCCCATGCCCCGCAACGGCAGTAATTATCCGGAATAGCCCAACCGACAGCAGATAAATTCATTGCAGGGTCAGTTACGATTTCCGGCGCATTGTGGCCGCCTCGACCACCAGCGATGACGAACACAGGCGTTTTGTAGGCAATAGCAGCCGGGAGCGCCCAGCCGACAGGCGTCACTACGACTGCAGCATGCTCGACCAGACGCATTAACTCTTTGATGCCCAGCTCGCCAGCATGTAGTTGCAGGTCACATTCTGGAGCCTCACCCACCAACCACTCTTCCCCCTCCTGCAGGTCAGCCACGCTTATCACGCAGAAATTTTTGCGCAGTATGCGTGACGCCTGCAGTAAATAATCAGGATCGGGATTGCGTGAATCACTGCGCCATTCCGCGCGAACAGTGGCCGGGCGGATTACCGCGATTGGTTTCTGGTGGGTGTACTGCGCAGGGCCGAATGATGGCAAATCTAACTCTGCCGGGTTGACGCCGAACTGCTCGCGCATGGCATCAAAGATTGAACCCCGCGCCAGTTCTGCGGGGCCATAAAAAATTCGCTTCGTTTCACGCGGCGACGGCGGCGGCGAGAACTCTATTTTGGTGCGGTGCTCGTTTTTACGCTGCGTGCGTAACGTCGTGCAGCTGCGAACCGGGTTAACCGGTAAATCCTCGTACAGCTCCGGCCACGCCGTTTTGATGTAGGTTCCTGCCGGGAGCTGCTTCACAAAAGCACGCTGGTAAATGGTGTCGCCCATACCCAGCATGCCGTCAATTAAAAGTGGCGTATTCATTTAGCTACCTGAGAGCGTCAGCAAGCGGCATTCGGCGAAAACACGTCAGCGCCGTTTTCCCGCTGCAGTTGATTATTTCCACTCGTCCGGCAACGTCGCGCGCCACCCTCTCAAACTCTCCTTTCCAGCGGGAAATATTTGCCGCAGTCGGATTATCTAAAAGAGTGTGGTCGCCGTGCCAGTGCCTGCCATCAGCAATGGAACAGTCATAGCCGAGCAAAATTATCCGACTGGCCCCCAGGTGTTGAGCCAGTAAAATCGCTCGCTGCCCTGAATTAAAGGTGCCGGTTGTGTCGGTTTCGAATAGTGATAGTCCAAAGCGCTTATGCGCCCGAAAATTGCAGGTCCACCGCTCGGGCGATTCTGGCAATGAAGGAACGTTTAATTCCCACCAGGCAAGATCACCAGCGTAGATATATGTGCAGTCAGGTATTGCCCGCCAGGATGAATTAACGGCGATAACAGGAAAGCCGGATGCTTTCGCAGTCCCACAATCCGCTGTCGTAAGCGATGGGCCAGAGGCGCAGATTATGACCGTTGACATACTATTCTCCGGGCATAAAAAGACAAAACCCCACCATTGCTGGCAGGGTTTCGATTGTTAAGCTGTGTGTCGAAGTGACCACTCTTAACAGATTAAAGCGGGTTTTGTAATTACACAACCCTTTTTAGTTTAGGCGGCAGGATATTTTCCTTTCGACATTCTCTGTCCATTTCTAGCTTAATATCAAGGGTGCAAAGTGATCCTTGAATAAAGCTCTCAGCAGCCTGTAGCCTGACCGAAACATGGTTGTGTGAAATCCCCAATTTCGTTGCCATAGCACGTAACGTCATATTTTCTATGTAATGCCACTCCAAAAGCGAGCAAAGATATTCATCGTGCTTGCTGAGGCGGATCATTGCCTCATTGATAAACATTCCATCATCGTCACAGCATGATGGCCTGCCTGCTCTACTGGCGGGAAGTAGCCGAGATAAACCAGCTGCTATACGCGGATATCCGATATTGGAACCACTACTAGCAGCCCATACGCCCCATCGTTCAAGTACCATCTGAATATCACGCATTATGCCGCCACCTTTTTCGTATAAGACATTTCCCGGACCTCATCACCGTTCATGATGAAGTCGTTAAAGTCGCCATGATCCGGCCAGCGGATCGTTACCTTCTCAATATTGTTTTTAGCCATCAGGTTTGCGTGGGCGCACTCAAAAGCGGCCGCATGCCCGGTAGCGGAGTGTTTATCCATATCTGCAAAAATGATGAGGTGCTTTACACCTGCTGGAGCGCGGAATTTCTTCATAAACCCGCTGTTTAATGTTGCCCAGGTGTTTACGTGGTAAACCTGATGTGCGGAAAGTGCCGTTTCAATCCCCTCGGCGATGCCAAGCGTGGAGGCTACCGGAAACATTCGCACAGCCACGGACTGGGCATGATCGAGATAAGTTTGCTCCTGGAGTGAGCGTAGTCTTTTTTGTCCTTCTCCCATCGCAGATGCTTTCTTATCTCCGTCAAGGTATGTGCGGTGCAGGTAACACAGCTCGCCTTTGTTATCTGTCGCCAGGGAGAATAAAGACTGGTACACGCTGCCGTTATGCCGTTCTTTAGCGCAAAAGCGAACAGCTTCTGTCGGTAACCGGGTTATCCCACGATTGAAGAGATAAGCCGCCGCTGACGTGCCGCGCAGCTCCACCAGCTTAGAAAATTTGCTGATAACACGCTCACGCATGCTGGAAGCTGTGGTGTTGATGGGTACAACCCGGTGTTGGTAATCATTACCCAGCAGTTCGTCGATTTCGCGGCAAAGCACGCCAAATGGTTTACCCTGCGTTTGCAGCAACAGTGACATACCGTCACCGTTTCCACAGGTACAAATCCACGATCCACTACCTTCGTGGTCATCACAGCGGTATTTCCCGCGACCGCTGCAAACAGGGCATTCACCTTTGAAATGGTTCTTCCCTGTGATCGGCGGGAGCCCGTAATACTCAAAAATTTTCGGCCAGTTACCTTTCGCCGCTTCTGATGTCTTCATACTCTTTTCCCGAGCGTTTCACGAATGTTGTTAAGGTGCTCTTTTGCACTAAGGAGCTGGCCCGTGGTGGTGCCTGCAATGTCTTGTTCGGCTGGCATCGCCTCAGCCGCTTTGATCTTTTGTCTGCCCTTCGCAAAAGCGATCTGTTTGTGTTTGATGAAGTTCGAAACCTCTGGGGTGATCTCCATCGGGTAGTCACTGAGGTTATTCGGCCACTCGCCGAATTTTTCGAAGAAGGTGTGCGCACACCATCCGTTGTTTACCGGCTTGCCCATTGACTGGCGCTGGCGCTGGTAAAACTTAATCTGACTCCACCAGGCCTGTTTCTGGGACTTCGTGAAGGTGTCCTTACCCTTCCCGAGTTTCTTGATTTTTCGCTGTGTATCGGTGTCCACGTCCTCACCAACCAGCGGCTTAAAGCCGCATTTTGGGCAGACATAAACGGCGGCCGGCTTCATGAAATGGCAGGCCGGGCATTCCTTCGGAAGTTTTTCTTCGCGTTCTGCTGCAGCCCGAACAGCAACTTCTTTCATCCCATCGCTGGAGCTAATCAGCTCGTCGTATTCGATAGCGTCAGGGAACCCGAGGCGGTGCACCGTGCCGCTATGATCGAAGATGAGGCAGGATTCTTTACCCGGAGCTTTACGCAGACCACGGCCAAGCGCCTGTAGCCAGCGAATTTCACTTTTCGTCGGGCGGGCATAGATGACGCAGCGCACATCACTGTCAAACCCGGCCACCAGGACGCCCACGCTAACGATGATTTTCGTTGCGCCCGTTTCGAAACGGTGAATAATCAGCTGTCGCTCATCGTGCGGGGTGTCAGCCGTCATGACCTCTGCGTTGACGCCAGCCTGGTTAAACTGGAGGGTGACAAAATTTGCGTGGTTTACGTTCACGCAGAACGCAACAGTAGGGAGGTCTTTCCCGTTCTCAAGCCAGTTGCTGACGATATCCCCCACCAGATCCGAACCGCACATGATTTCAGCCAGCTGCGTTTCGTTATAGTCGCGGCCAAACTCTGCAGAATTACCGGTTTTGACACCTTTCAGATCTGGTTTTGTTGGCGCGAAAAACTCATATCCGCTCAGATCACCGCGCTGGATCAATTCGCCAATAGTTGTTGGCTTAATCAGCTCGGCATAGTACTTGCCAAGGAACGGGGAAAACGGGGTGCCGGACAGGCCAATAACTTTCACGTCTGTTTCAGTCGTGAGGTACTGGATTGTCTCCAGGATGCTTTTACGTCGTAGGTGGGCCTCATCGATGATCAGCAGATCGATATTGTCCGGGAAGTCGCGGCGAATCAGCGTATCTGCACTGGCAATCTGGATCTGCAACGCAGGATCGTGCTGGGGGTGGTCACGCCAGATAAAGCTGATCTGGTCTTCTGGTAGCCCATACTCAGTAAAGCGCTGAGCCGTCTGATTGAGCAGGATCGTGTAAGGGGCTACAAACAACACACGCATGCCGCGATTAACGAAACCGTTAACGATGAAAGCCGCCAGCCCTGTTTTGCCGCTGCCAGTCGGCGAATAGACCATAAACGAGTTATGCGCTTTCCAGCTGCGACGAAGCATGTTTAAAGCGCGTTCCTGCGCAAAGTTTGGCGTGATACTTAGCATTGAGCGGCCTCCGGTGCTGTGTGCTGATCGTTCTGTGATGTGGTTTTCTAAGGGCCACTATTCCAAGGGAAAAGCCTCACTTCGCTTTAAGACGGCTAAACGTCTAACCATCCGGCGACTTTTCAAGGGCTAAGGACAGGACAGTGATCTACCTAACCAAAGTGCTTTCCCTTTGGAAAAGGCGCTGTTCCTGCCCCCACACCCAACTCCCCCCTTTCCCCCCTCTTCCCTCTCCCCCGTTAAAAACAGGTTTTCAGCCAACCAGACACCTTTAAGTCTGGGATGCTTCGGGGTGGTCATCACTGACCTTTTGAGGGGGGTTGTAC
>NZ_JACARU010000087.1:0-8420 GCF_013386425.1 Cedecea sp. P7760
AAGGGCGTGGCTGTGAGACTTGCAGCGACTGTGACGCTCTGTGTAGCGGCGAGTTTGAAGCGAGGCTCGGTTCCGGCTTAAATCGCCTCCGTTTTCTCTCCGACTGGCCAGGGTCCGGCCGTCGGGAACGGCCGGAGGCTGAGAGCGTCGGGAACGCATCTCAGCCGACCCAGGACTGGGAGATAAAACGGAGGTCTACCGCTTGCGGCGATTTATTTGGCCGGGAGTCCGGGGTCTCGGGGAAGTGACGGTGACTTCCCCGAGTCGTTCACAAGTTCTGTGGTGACATGTGAAGCAGGGCTGGAAGTGAACGGAACTTGAGCCACTCCCTCATAGAACCTATTTGTGACTAAGAGACAACACCAATCCCCCGAGAAATCTCACCAAAAGAAGCCAAACTCACCAGAACTTACTACAGTTACTGGGGGGTCTCCCGTACGGCATCAGGTGACAACATGGCGCTTTATTCCATCGGAGAAGTGGCTGCACTGTGCAATATCAATCCGGTAACCCTTCGGGCCTGGCAGCGGCGTTATGGGCTGCTAAAACCTAAACGCAGTGACGGCGGACACCGGTTGTTTGATAGCGCAGACATCGCGCGCATTCGCGAGATCCAAACCTGGATTGAGCAAGGCGTACAGGTCAGCAAAGTCAAGGCGCTGCTCAGTGGTGAAAACCGTGAAAAAGAACATGCCTGGGGCGAGCGCCAGGAGACGCTGCTGCGTCATTTGCAAAGCGGCAACCCGAACCTGCTGCGGGCGTGGATTGCCGACATCGGGCGCATCTACCCGGCGCAAACGCTCGTTCACCACCTCTATCTTCCCCTTCGCCGCCGCCTTTACGGGCAGCAGATTGCGCTGTGTGCGTTGCTTAGCCTGCTGGATGGCGCCCTGATTAATTACATTGCCACGTGCATTGCCACCTCGCGCAAGCAAAATGGTAAGGATGCTTTAGTGGTGGGCTGGAACGTGCAGGACACTACGCGACTATGGATGGCGGCGTGGATTGCCAGCCAGCAGGGCTGGCGGGTGGACGTGCTCGCCAACTCGCTGAGCAACCTGAAACCGGAGATTTTCGACCGGCAGACGCTGCTGGTGTGGTGCGGCGACTGCCCCGGAGAACGGCAGATAGATCAGATTGAATCGTGGCGCAGCGCAGGACTGCCGGTGTTTGCGCTGGGCAACATTGAACGCAGGCAGCCCGCCGACTGAAAGGGCGACAAGAGGGAAAATCAGGCTTTTTCCCTCTTCGTCACAATCAAAGGTTCATTAACAACCCCGCTTCCCTTTATAATCGCTTCGTTAACAAACGGAGCAACGGATGAAACTGTCAAAAATTGCCCTTGTGGGCGGAATGCTTGTCATGGCGGTCGGCGGTATCGGCGGCGTGATGCTGGTTGGCTATATCGTTATTTTGCATGGCGCGTAATGTAGCCTTCCAGGCGCTCAAACAGGCGGTCGGTGACAATTGCCGCCAGCGCCACCAGCACGGCACCCTGAATCACGTAGGCGGTATTAAAGCCGCTGAGCCCGATAATAATCGGTGACCCGAGCGTGTTGGCTCCCACGGTGGAGGCAATCGTCGCGGTGCCGATATTAATGATAACCGACGTTCTTATGCCCGCCAGAATCACCGGCGCGGCGAGCGGCAGCTCCACCTTTCTCAGCATTTGCCAACGGCTCATCCCGACCCCGAGCGCAATTTCACGTGCGGATTCTGGCACCGCGCCGATGCCCGCCAGCGTGCCCTGTAAAATCGGCAATAGGCCGTAGATAACCAGCGCGATAATCGCCGGCTCTTGCCCAAAACCCATCACCGGTACCGCCACGGCAAGGACGGCAACCGGCGGGAAGGTTTGCCCGGCGGCGGTGATCGTCTCCACCAGCGAACGGAATTCTTCCCCCGCCGGACGAGTCACCAGGATCCCCAACCCGACGCCAATCACCACCGCAACCAGGCTAGAAATACCCACTAACGTCAGGTGCGCCAGCGCCAGAGAGGTGAAACTGTCCTGCTGATACATCGGCCTGGTCAGCTGCGGGAACAGCCAGCTAAACAGCCCGCTGGTGTAAGGCAGCAGCACCAACAGCGCGATAAAAAGCGCGATAAGCCACAGCAGAGGGTCACGCAGCAGGCGCATTTTCCCTCCTCACTAAATCGCTAAAGTGCAGCACGCCGCAGGGCTGATTTTGCTCATTCACCACCGGCAGCTGCTGGCACTGGCGGTCGATGAACAGCGACAGGGCTTCACGCAGCGTCATGTCCGCCCGAATAGGTTCTCCGTCCAGGCGCTCATCGGCACGAATACTGTCCGCCACGTGGCGCAGCGACAGCAGCCTGACGCCCAGTTCGCTGCGGCCGAAGAAGTCGCGCACAAAATCGTTAGCCGGGTTGGTCAGCAGTTCCAGCGGCGTCCCCTGCTGAATCACTTTGCCGCCGTCCATCAGCACGATGTTATCGGCAAGCGTCAGCGCCTCGTCAATGTCGTGGGTTACCAGCACGATAGTACGCCCCAGCAGCTGATGAATACGGATCATCTCCTGCTGTAGCGTCGCGCGGGTGACCGGGTCAAGCGCGCCAAAAGGCTCATCCATCAGCAGCACTTCCGGGTCGGCCGCCAGCGCACGAGCCACGCCCACACGCTGCTGCTGCCCGCCGGAAAGCTGGTGCGGATAACGGTCGCGGAACTGCGTCGCGTCCAGGCCCAGCAATTCCAGCAGTTCGTCAATACGTTCGGCTACCCTCGCCTTCGGCCACTTCAGCAGCTCCGGTACCGTGGCGATATTCTGTGCCACCGTCCAGTGAGGAAACAGGCCGATAGACTGGATGGCATAGCCCATGCGGCGGCGAAGCGCCTTCGGGTCAAAGCGGCGAATTTCTTCTCCGGCAAAGCGGATAAGCCCTTCGTCGTGCTCCACCAGCCGGTTGATCATCTTCAGCGTGGTGGACTTGCCTGAACCGGAGGTGCCGATCAGCACGGTGAACTGCCCTTCGCGAATGTTCAGCGTCAAATCACTGACCGCCGCTTCGCCATGGAAGTATTTGCTGACGCGATCGAACTCGATCATTATTTTGCCTCCAGCAGTGAAATAAACAGCTTAAACAGCGCGTCGATAATAACCGCCAGCGCGATGACCGGCATGACGCCAAGCAGAACCAGATCCAGCGCGCTGCTCAGCAGGCCCTGGAAAATAATCGAACCAAACCCGCCCGCGCCAATCAGCGCGGCAATCACCGCCATACCGATCGTCTGCACGCAGACAACCCGCAGGCTGCGCAGCAGCACCGGCAGGGCAAGCGGCACTTCCGCCCGCCAAAAAATTTGGGCGCGAGACATGCCCATCCCCTGCGCGCTTTCCACAATATTACGCGGCACCTGCTGCAGGCCAGCCACTACGCCACGCACCAGCGGCAGCAGCGCATAAAGCACCAGCGCAATCAGCGCGGGCGCTACGCCAATGCCGCTCACGCCGATTTTACCCAGCCATGGCAGCCATGCGGCAAGGCCGGCCAGCGGCGCAATAAGCAGGCCGAACAGCGCCACCGAAGGCACCGTCTGAATCACGTTGAGCAGGGAAAATACGCCGGACTGCCAGGCAGGGCGGTGATAGCAAAGGATCCCCAGCGGGACGCCAATCAGCAACGCAGGCACCAGCGTGCCGACCAGCAGCGCCAGGTGGCGGCTCAGGGCGTCGTCAAAAACATCCTGCCGGTTGACGTACTCTTTCATCAGCGAAAGATCGCTGAAGTAGCCGCTCGCCAGCAGCGCGACGGGCACGATCCAGATTTGCAGGTTAAGCAGCAGCCGCCACAGCGGGCTGGCGGTGAGGCGATTGGCGGCGTCGGCGCACAGCAGCAGGCTCAGCGCTAACATCAGCCACAGGCCGCTGCCGGGCGAAGTGCGGGCCAGCGAGCTGCCCTCAAGCGCTAACTGGCTTGCGGTGTGCCCCATCAGCAGCAGCAGGCCGATAAACAGCACCTCGCCGGTGACAATCGTCGCCAGCAGAGCAAGAGGTCGCCCCGGCGCCAGCGTCAGGCCAGCCAGAATCAGGAGAGGAAGCGCGAGCCAGTAATGAAGCGTGCCGGGAAGCTGGGTGATGCCAAACGGTTCACCGGAAACCAGGCGGTTAGGCGCGTTGTTGATGATCGGGAGTAACATCAAGGCTGCTGCCAGCAGTAACACCAGCAGCAGCAATACCCTGTTATGAATTTTTAGCAAACGTTATTCCAGCGGGCTATTTAACAAAGCCTTTTTGTTTTAAGTAATCAGCGGCCACTTTTTTAGCATCCTGACCTTCCACCGCAATCTTCGCGTTCAGCTGCTGCAGCGTTTTCTGGTCAAGAGAAGTGAACACCGGTTTCAGCCAGTCGGCAATCTGCGGGTATTCTTTCAGCACGGCTTCACGCACCACGGCGGTTGGCGCTGAAACGGCCTGCACGCCTTTCGGGTCGGTAAGGGTTTCCAGGCCTAATGCCGCAACCGGGCCATCGGTGCCGTAGGCCATCGCGGCGTTAACCCCGGAGGTCTGCTGCGCGGCGGCTTTGATGGTTACCGCCGTGTCGCCCCCGGCCAGAGACAGCAGCTGGCTTTGTTCCAGCTTAAAGCCGTAAGCTTTTTCAAAGGCCGGTAGCGCGTCGGAACGTTCGATAAACTCAGCGGAAGCCGCCAGCTTAAAGGTACCGCCTTTTTTCAGGTATTCGCTGAGATCTGCCAGGGACACCAGATGGTTTTTCTCCGCCAGATCCTTACGAACCGCGATGGTGTAAGTATTGTTGGCCGGAGCCGGAGTCAGCCACACCAGGTGGTTTTTGTCGTAGTCGAGCTGCTTAACTTTTTCATAGCCCTTCTGGGCGTCTTTCCAGGCCGGATCGTTTTCAGTTTTAAAGAAGAACGCCCCGTTGCCGGTATATTCAGGATAGATATCCAGCTCGCCGGAGGTTATCGCGCCGCGCACGACCGGGGTGGTGCCAAGCTGAACCTTGTTGATGGTTTTCACATCATGGCTTTCCAGCACCTGCAAAATAATGTTGCCGAGCAGCGAGCCTTCGGTATCAATTTTCGAGCCGACCTTCACCGGATCCGCCGCCTGCGCGCCTGTCGCCAGCATCACTAACCCTGCCAAACCCCAACGTGTTGATAAGTTCATAGTTATTCCTCGTTGTTCTTTACTTAAAAATCATGCAGTAAAGAAAGAATAGCCGAGTTTGAATCAGCTGGGGAAAGCACTAAGCGGTATATGATATGCGAAGTCGTTAGAACAGAAGGATGCCCTGAATTTTCCGGTCTGTCGGCTGCCTGCCCGGCTAAATCCCTACGTTTACTGTCATTTATATTTTTTTTACCCGCCGCTTTTGCTTTTTTACCTTCTTTTTATACGCCAGTGAATATGCTCTTTTCGTCGCCGAGAGGCTCCGATAAAGACCATCATGAACTCACTTATTCATCACTCGCTCGTTAAAAACATTTTTACGCTTTTCGCTTTTCCTCAGGCTACGGCCAGTGAGGAAACCGTGACTCAATCTGCCTCGATAAAGCCCGCGCAGGAGCGAACGAAAGCGTTTGCCGAGGAAGTGCGTCGCTATCTGCAGGCTCATCCGGAGACAAAGCATATTGATATCTACCTCAATGACGTCAACGGCGCTTTTCGCGGTAAACGCATCGCGGTAGACAGCCTGCTGTCGCTCTCGGCCGGCTGCTATTTTCCGCAGTCCGTTTACGCCATGGACCACGAAGGTAAGCCGTTTAGCCAGGCACCGGGTCACGATGAATACGATGAGCCCGACGGGCTTTGCCTGCCGGTGGCCGGGACGTTAAGGCCCTGCGCACACGACCCGCAGCACAACGCGCAGCTGCTGTTAACCATGAAACAGGCCGACGGCAGCGGCTACGCGCTGGAGCCCAGAGTTGTGCTGGCCAACGTCCTGCAGAAGTTTCATTACCACGGGCTGTTCCCGGTGGCGGCGCCGGAAATAGAGTTTTACCTGGTGAGCAAAGCCCAGCAGGAAGCCCCGGCTCAGGGCTGTTTTTATATGCCGGTGCCTTCTGATTACACCGCCTTTATTGAAGCGCTTGAACAGGCCGCGGCTGACCAAAAACTGCCGCTAAGCGGCATCGTCTGCGAAGCCGAAGCCGGGCAGTTTGAGCTGAACCTGAAGCATGCCAAAGACATCATCGGCATTTGTGAGAGCGTGCTGGCGCTGCGCCGCTTAACCAGCATTGTGGCCGATAAATTTGGCTATCAGGCTAATTTCATGGCGAAACCCTTTTCTCACCTGGCCGGGAACGGCCTGCATTTTCATATCAGCCTGAACGACCGCAAAGGCGAGAACGTCTTCGCCTCCCCGGCGGAAGCCCTGAACGAGATGACCCAGCTATGCCTGGCCGGGATGCTACAAACGATGCCCGCCGCGGTGGCCGTTATCGCCCCGCACGTGAACTCCTTCAGAAGGCTACGCAAAAACCTCAACGAGCCGCTGTTCAGCTCATGGGGCTATAACAAACGTAGCGCCGCCCTGCGCATCCCCTGCTCCGACGATAACAACCGCCGCATTGAGTACCGCCTTGCCGGGGCCGACGTTAACCCGTACCTGGCGATGGCCGTCATTCTTACCGGCATGCTTTACGGGCTGGAAAATATCGACAGCGATACCCTGAAAAACTCGGCGCTGTTTGCCCCCGAACTGCCGCTGTTCCAGCACGTGGCAATCGTTGAGTTTCAGCAAAGCCATTACATGACCGAAAGCCTGGGCGAAGCTTTTTCCCGCCAGTGGGTAACCCACAAGCTGTCGGAACTGGCCTGGTTTGAAACGATTGTGACGCAGGAAGAAGCGGCGCTGTCCCGCTAGTGCTTTATTAACCTAAACGCCGACCTGAGGTGGTGTATGTCTCGTCTTATTATGCTGTCTAATCGCTGCGAGCCAGAGCGCGGACAGAGCGGCGATCCTTTCCTGCCGGTGCTCCACTCCATCCTGAAGAAACATTCGGGACTTTGGTTTGGTTGGAACGGCGAGGTGGCAAGCGGTAATAAACACCGTAAAGAGCGTTTTTTCAGCCAGCCCGCCTATCAGCAGTACAGCTGGGCGCTAACGCCGAACGAATATGACAATTTTTACCAGGGCTATATTCACCAGGTGCTGTGGCCGGTTTTTCATAACCGCCCGGATCTGATCCACTATAAAAAAGAGTATTTCACTACCTGGAAAAACTATAACCACGACGTCAAGGCGCGGGTGGCCGCCAAAATTGAGGCCGACGATCTCGTCTGGGTGCAGGACTACCATTTACTGTTTACCGGCAAGATGCTGAAAGAAGACGGGCACGCCAACCGCTGCGGTTTCTTCCTGCATCAGCCCTTCCCGCCTGGCGACGTGCTGCGCTCGGTGCCCGAGCACGACAGCATTATGCAGGCGCTGTTCAGCTACGATTTACTTGGGTTTCAGTCAAGCGGCGACGTGAATAACTTCCTCGCCTATGCGCTGCGATTTTACCGCGTGGAACGGCTGGCGGATAACCTGATTCAGCTCAATGGTCACCCCATCAGGCTTGGCATTTTCCCATGCGGCATTGATAAAACGGTGCCGGCGCTTTCATTAACGAATGCCGAAGCGGTGCGCAACTATCCGCGTCAGATAATCATCAGCAACGACACCGTCAGCGACATCAGCGGCGTGCATTGCCATCTGGCTACTATGGAAACGTTTCTAAGCAGCCACCCTGAGTTCCTGCGCGACGTTAGCCTGCTGCAGATCTCAGACGCTTCCAGAGGCTACTCCTGGTCGGCGCGGGATCTCTGCACCCGGCTGGAACGCCAGTGCGGAGAAATTAACGACCGGTTTGGCGATGCGTCCTGGTATCCCATCAACTACATTCGCAACCAGCTTTGCCACGCTGACCTGATTTACGCCTTCTACCGCAACGCGCACGTGGCGATGTTCACCCCACTTTCGGAGGGGATGAGCCTGCAGGCCAAGACGTTTGTTCTCGCGCAGAATGCCGAAGATCCCGGCGTGCTGATGCTGTCCGCCCTGACGGGGACAGCGGAGCAGTTAACGGACGCGGTGTTGATCAATCCCTACGACGCCAGCGAAGCCAGCCATGCGCTTTATTCCGCCCTGACGATGCCGCTGCACGAACGTAAACGTCGGCATCAGCAGCTGCTGGCAAAAGTGGAGAGGTATGACAGCCAGTGGTGGGCCAGAGCGTTTCTTGATGCGCTAAATGTAGAGCCTGTTCAGGCTTCCCAGACGGTGATCCCGTTCCGCGCTTCTCATCACGGTATTTTCACACCACAGAATTTGTATTAATAGTTTCCGGGTAGGATCAGAGCCACAAATACCCACGATTATTTAAGGGCGCAAGTATTCCGTTCACTTCCAGTCCTGTTTTATATGCAACCCCCGCACCGGTGAACGTCTCGGGG
>NZ_JACARU010000088.1:0-51128 GCF_013386425.1 Cedecea sp. P7760
CCGGACGACCGGCGAAATAAATCGACCGCTGAGGCGCGTTCCCGACGGCCGGACCCTGGCCTCGCTTCTTATTTTTACCCTCACCCTAACCCTCTCCCTGGAAGGGAGAGGGAATAAATAATGTACCCCATCGTCTGTTTTCCCCCTCTCCCTCTGGGAGAGGGCTGGGGTGAGGGAATATTTGTTCCCGGCGATCATCGCGGCGGGTTCACCGTGCTCCGAGCGTGCAGGGGAAACAAATGTACAGGGGAATGGAATAACTGCGGAGCGAAAGATATCTCCTGGAGAATTTGAAAGGAAAATGTGTATAAGTGATAGCCTCAACGCCCCCAGCCCACTTGCCGTCAGTATCCCGTCGGGCGTATCATCACGCCAATTGATTGGAGAAATAATGACTATCAAAGAAAATGATTTCCGCAAAATCGATCTTAATTTGCTGATCGCTTTTGCGGTGCTGTTCCGCGAGCAAAGCGTGTCGCTGGCTGCCGACAAGCTGCACCTCGGGCAGCCCGCAGTGAGCGGCGCGCTGGCAAGGCTGCGTGATATGTTCGACGACCCGCTGTTTATCCGCAGCGGCCACCGCATGCAGCCCACCGCCCGCGCAAGCGAACTGCACACCGAGCTGATGCCCCTGCTGGAGCAGCTGCAAAGTGCCCTTTTCCAGCAGGCGGAATTCTGCCCGGCCAGCGCCAAAGCCACCGTCACCATCGGCATGACCGACTGGGTCGAAATGTGGCTGATGCCAAAACTCATTCCCGCGCTGAAACAGGATGCGCCGGGCATGCGCATTAACGTCGTGGCAAGCGATCCGTTTACCGATGCTCAAAGGCTGGAAGGCGGCGAGCTGGATATGGCGATAAGCGTGGCGAATCAAAGCGCCCGCTGGCTGGAGCGCGAGGTGCTGACCAGCATGGGTTTTGTGACGCTCTGGCAACCGCAGCAAGTAGAGGCCAGCGCTTCGCTGTCGCTGGAAGAGTACGTAGCCCATCAGCACGTGCTGGTCAGCTATCGCGAAGCCAACAGCAGCCAGATAGACACTCTGCTGGCGAAGCTCGGGCAGACGCGCCACGTCAGCTACACTACGCCGCATTTTGCCGCGCTGCCGGGCCTGCTGATGCAAATGCCCGCGCTGGCAACGGTGCCTGCGGGGCTGTCAGAGAGCTGGCAGAAAACCTGGGGGCTGACTGCCAGCCCGGTTCCCGTTGAAATACCGCCGTTTGAGGTCGCTCTGCTCTGGCATCAGCGCCATAACAGCGACGCCGCGCTGATGTGGCTGCGCGGGTTTATTCAGCGGCTGGTGAATGTCGCCTGACAGAGGGCAAGGTGAAGAGCCCTCCTGTGGTTACAACTTAGCGCTTGAGGCTGCCGCCGTTGGTGGCAATAACCTCTTTGTACCAGTGGAAGCTTTTCTTTCTTGAACGCGCCAGCGAGCCATTTCCCTGGTCATCACGGTCCACATAGATAAACCCGTAGCGCTTCGACAGCTCGGCCTTCGAGGCGCTGACCAGGTCGATAGGCCCCCAACTGGTGTAACCCAGCATTTCTACACCGTCCTCAATTGCCTCGCCCACCTGCACCAGATGGTCGTTCAGATAGCTGATGCGATAGTCATCGTTGATCGTACCGTCGGCTTCGGGTTTGTCTTTCGCCCCCAGGCCGTTTTCAACGATAAACAGCGGCTTCTGATAGCGATCCCACAGCGTGTTGAGCAAAATGCGTAGCCCTACCGGATCAATCTGCCAGCCCCACTCGGAGCTTGCCAGATGCGGGTTCGGCACCATGCTGAGAATGTTGCCTCGCGCCTTTGCGTTAAGCTCTTCATCCGCCGTGACGCAGCCGGTCATGTAGTAGCTAAACGAGATAAAATCGACGGTATTTTTCAGGATCTCACGATCGTTCTCGCTGATTTCAAGCTGAATGCCGTTATCACGGAAATAGCGCAGCATATAGCCCGGATAGCTGCCCCGGCACTGAACGTCGCCGAAGAATAACCAGCTACGGTTTTCCTGCAGCGTTTCCAGCACGTCGTCTGGCTTGCAGGTGAGCGGGTACATCAGGCCACCCAGCAGCATATTGCCAATTTTTGCGTCAGGAATGATTTCATGGCAGGCCTTAACCGCCAGGCTGCTGGCAACCAGCTGGTGATGAATAGCCTGGTAAACTGCGCCTTTCTCCGGCTCGCCTTCAAGCCCAACGCCGGTCAGCGGCGCGTGCAGCGACATGTTGATCTCATTGAACGTCAGCCACAGCTTTACCTTGTGCTGATAGCGGCTGAAAACGCAGCGCGCATAGCGTTCGAAGCAGTCAATAACTTTGCGATTGCCCCAGCCGCCGTATTGCTTAACCAGGCCCCACGGCATTTCGTAGTGGGACAAGGTCACCATCGGCTGAATGCCATGCTGCGCCAGCTCATCAAACAGCTTGTCGTAAAACGCCAGCCCGGCCTCGTTCGGCTCAAGCTCGTCGCCCTGCGGGAAGATACGCGTCCAGGCGATAGAAATTCGCAGGCAGCTGAACCCCATTTCGGCAAACAGCGCAACATCCTGCGGGTAACGATGGTAGAAATCGATGGCGATGTCTTTGATCCCGTTATCCCCCGGCACGCGCTCTTTCTGCGCGCCAAAAACCCCCTGCTGCATGACGTCCGAGGTAGAAATGCCCTTCCCGTCCTCCTGCCACGCGCCTTCGACCTGATTGGCGGCAATAGCGCCGCCCCACAGAAATGTCTTCGGAAATGCTGTCATATCATTCTCCTTTGCTTAACGTTCTACCGTCAGGAACGGCATACCTGAATTGAGGGTGGACTGCTGCGCCACGCGCGTCACACCCTGGTAATCATCGCTATTGCTGACGATTATCGGCGTGGCGAGATCGTACCCGGCGGCAAGGATCGCCTCGCGGTCGAATTCAATCAGCAGATCGCCGGGTTTAATTTTGTCCCCCGGCTGGACGTGTGCGGTGAAGTGCTGTCCATCCAGCTTCACCGTGTCGATACCAACGTGGATTAAAACTTCGATACCGCTGTCGCTCAGCAGGCCAATGGCGTGGCGAGTCTGGAACAGCGAGGCAACCTCACCGTAAAACGGCGCGCGGACTTCATTGTTCAGCGGAATGATGGCCGCGCCCTTGCCTAACAATCCCCCGGCAAAAGTGGCGTCAGGGACCTGGTCCATCTCCAGCACGGTGCCGCTCATCGGGGCCAGAATGCTGTCATCTCCGGCTATGGCCGTTGGTAATGAAGCGGACTGCACGCTGCGCGGCAGGCCAAAGGCCCAGGTCAACCCGCAGGCCAGCACCAGCGACAGTACGGTACCGATAATCGCGCCCCAGACGGTGCTGTCCATGCCGCCAGGAGGCAGCATTTGCGCCAGGCTGAAAATGCTCGCCAGCCCGAAGGAGTAGAGGTTGCTCTGGCTAAAGCCGACGATAGCCCCGCCGATGCCCCCCGCAATACAGCCAAAAATGAAGGGGCGGCGATTGGGCAACGTCACGCCATATACAGCGGGTTCTGTTATGCCAAAGAGCCCGGCGGTGACCGCCGAGCCGGACAGCACTTTAAGTTTGGCGTCTCGCGTGGAGAGGAAGACCCCGAGCGTGGCCCCCACCTGCCCCATCACCGCCGGAAGCAGGAGCGGCATCAGCGTGTCGTGACCCAGCACGCTGAGGTTGTTGATCATGATGGGCACCAGCCCCCAGTGCAGGCCGAAGATCACGCAGATCTGCCAGATAGCCCCCATCACGGTTCCCGCCAGCCACGGTGCAAAGGCGTAAATAGCCTGATAGCCGTGTGCCAGCATCTGGCTAAGCCAGGTTGCCGCCGGGCCAATCACCAGAAACGTAAGCGGAACCACGACGCCCAGGCAGACCAGAGGGGTGAAAAAATTCTTCATCGCCGCCGGGAATACCTTATTGCAGCGCTTTTCGAGCCAGCAGCTGGCCCAGGCGGCAAAGATAATCGGGATGACAGACGAGCTGTAGTTGATAAAGGTCACCGGAATACCAAGAAAACGTTCCGGCTGGGATGCGGCTTCAAAAGCCTGAGTAATCAGAGGGTGCGTTAAAGCCCCGCCGATGGCCATGGTCAGGAACGGGCTGCCGCCAAATTTTTTCCCGGCCGTGTAGCCCAGAACCAACGGGAAGAAATAAAACAGCGAATCACTGGCCGCAAACCAGATTTTATAGGTGGCTGATTCGGTATTCAGCCAGCCACAAACGACGCTAAGCGACAGCATCCCCTTGAGAATACCGGAGGCGGCCATAACGCCAAGGAAAGGTGTAAAAATAGCCGAAACAATGTCGATCAGCCGGTTCAACGGATTGTTTTTTTCCCCTTTGCTTTCCTGTGGCGAGGCGTCTTCATTGATGCCCGCAGCCAGACACACTGCCGAATAAACATCGTGCACGTGGTTGCCAATCACCACCTGAAATTGCCCACCGCTCTCCACTACCATGATAACGCCGGGATTATTCTTTAGCCCGGCGTCCGCGAGGGCGTTGTCTTTCAGCTTAAAGCGCAGCCTGGTCGCACAGTGCACCAGGCTAACGATGTTCGCCTTCCCGCCGACATGCTTCAGAATGTCCTGCGCCAGCCCTTGATAGTCCATAACCGCTTTCCTTTTACGTCACGCCCGCAGGCGAAATGTGCTGAGTAAGGTTAAAAAAAAACCTGAGCCGGCCGCCCCGCAGGGAAGCTAATGCTCAGGTTTTGCCTGCCGAAGCAGTAACAATCCGTCTTGTTGTTTAAGCCTTTTGGCTCTCTTTACGTACTCGCTCGATATGAATGGCGAGGAACATTATTTCTTCGTTGGTCAGCTCACGCTGATAGCTTTTGGCCAGGTGGCGCTGAAGTTTTTCCGCACAGCGCCACGCCAGCGGATAGTTCTCTTTCACCGCCACGTGCAGCGTTTCGTCGTCATCCGCGACGGTGGTACGATTTAGCATTCTTTGGGCAAAAAACTTCAAATGCGTCACGAAACGCTGGTAGCTCAGGCTCTCTTCCTGGTACTCAATTTGCAGCTGGTACTTCACGATATGCAGAATTTCCTGCATCACGCGAGTAACGTCCATGACCTCCGGCATCTCTCCTGCAAGCTGGGCGGTCACCAGGTGCAGCGCAATAAACCCTGCCTCATCTTCCGCCAGCCGCACGCCAAGGCGCTGGTCGATAATGCCAAGCGCCTCAACGCCCAGGGAAAACTCCCTGGGATAAAGGCGCTTGATCTCCCAGAGCAGCACGTTGCGAATGGCCATGCCCTTTTTCTGACGCTCAATCGCAAAGTGGCAGTGGTCGGTGAGCGAAATGTAGAGACTTTCCTGCAGCTTGCCGAGCCGCTCACGCGCCAGTTGAATAATCCTGTCGCAGGCGGTCATCACCTCCAGCGGGATCTGGTTCAACAGTTCACTTAACCGCGCCACCAGCTCATCGCTTTGCAGGGCAAAAACCTTTTCTATCTTGCTGCGGTCGAGGCTATCGCCCGGCTGCTTTTGAAACCCCAGCCCCTTTCCCATTACCACCTGCTCGCGCTGGTGTTCGTCGAGGATAACCACTACGTTGTTGTTCAGTATCTTGGCAATTTCCATGGTTACCCCAGAAACAAAAAAACCTGACCTCTGGCAGAGCCAGATAATCAGGTTTTGCCTGCTAAGCGCAGTAACAATCCAACTTCCGCACTCTATCACGGAGAATATATCGCTCAAGCGCGCAGGGCGAAAAGCGTGATAACGATCGCGGCACCGGGTTGCTATTTGGCTTCAGCCTCCACGGAAAACAGCTTGCGGTACTGTTCGTCAAACTGCGGGGCGTTCCACTCTCCGTCAAAAACGGTCCAGGTGATGTACCCGCGGTTCAGCCAGCCGGTATCGGTGTCAGTGTCCACCGGCGTCAGCACTTTTTCACTCATGATTTGCTGAGCTTTGCCGTCCGGGAGCAGCTTGTAATAGTGCTGCGGCACCGGGTTACGCTCGTTCTCAACAAATTTCACGCCCTTAACGGCCTTCTTTTCCAGCGGCGGATAGTTGATGCTTAAACCTGACCCCGCGGGCAGAACCGGCTTGCCCGGCTGCCAGGTTTTTGCCAGCGTATCCACCAGGCCGGAGACGTAATCGACGGAATCCGGCCAGTACTTATGGGTACTTGGCCAACCAGCCTTCATCTCCTGCTCGCTGAGAATATAGCCAATGCTGGCGGCAATAGACGGGTAGCCGTAACGAACAGCACGAGCGGCAGCACCAATAGTGCCCGAATTAAGCTGCGCGACGCCGGTGTTTGGCCCATCATTAACGCCGGAGATAACCAGATCAGGAGGCGTCTCTTTCATCACGCCCAGCACGCCAAAATCAAGGGAGTCTGCCGGCGTACCCGGGAAGCAGTAGCGCTTATCAGCGACCTTTTTGACGTCGAAAATTTTATTCGGCTTGAAGGTAATGGCCGAGCCAATACCGCTTTGATTAGTGGCGGGGGCAACCATCCAGACGTCATACCCTTTCGCCGCCAGTTTCTCCTGCAATGAGGTGGTCCCCACCGACTGGCAGCCATCGTCATTGACTAACAGAATACGCATGGGGCGCTCGGCGGCAAAGGCAGAGCCCGCCATTAACGTAAGCACCAGTCCGGCGATAATATTCTTTTTCATATTTACTCCTTATTTATAACGTTATCAAAGTAGATTAAACCGATATTCAATGCGCACACTTCCCCCAACGCCTTTCGCACGACGGAAAGTACTATTATCACTGGCGAGAGAAGGCGCTCCGGCAGAGGTTAATTTCCAGCTATAGCTCGGGCCGAACCCGGCAAATACATTCAAGCCTTTAATCTGCGGGCTATTCCAGAGAAAATAGCCGCCATACTCCCACTCTTTTAAACTCACGCCTTTATATTCCATTCCAAAGCCGTAATTACCGTACACGCCGACTAATAGCTCAGGCAGGAGCTGATACTGGCTGTATAAATACAGCATCTGCTCCCCGTCATTGATATAGTCATTACCTTCACCGTCGGCTTTGCTATTAAAGGCACCTCGCGTATTTTTACCAAAATGCCAATAGAAGTGGCCTAAACCATTATCCAGACTGGCCTGGGTATGCGACCAGCCGAACCCGGATTCAGAACGCCCGTACTGATAGCCGACAAGTGCAAACAGGTGTTGTGCGCTGCGGCTAAACCCACGGGCACCCTCCCATTCGCTAAGGCCGCGGGCGTAATAGTAGGTGCTCCTTGCCAGCAGGTTGAAGTCATCCGTCAGCGGCACGAGAGCGTTGGCCTCAAGCCCGTGACGCAGAAGATAGCTATCACTCTCGGCGGCGATATAGCTGATTTTACTGCCCTTAGCGGGTACCCAGCTCAGCTCTCCGGTGGCGATATAGTCTATTTGCTTGTTGGATTTCAGGGTTCTAAAACGGCGCTTTTCCGGCTCATCTCGTTCCGAAAAACGGTTAACGACGGCGGCCTTTGCGCCAAAGGCATCCCAGGCTAGTTCAGAGCTAACGCCTTCCCAGGTACTCGGCGCGGCGCGGCTGCGGGTCACATTTAGCGCGGCAAATTTATAGAGCTGCCGCCAGCCTGCCCACAGCGACAGGTGGCGTTGTGGATCGCCCCAGCGCGCTTTGGCGTACAGTTGCCCGAGCTTATTGAAGCCCTGTGCTTTACCGTTTTTATCCCGCAGTAAATCCCTGCCGTAGAACGCGTCGTTAGCATAGAGTTTAGCCACCCCATACCACGAAGCATCGACCCCAACATGATCCCACAGCCAGCCGCTTTGCCAGTCCAGGTGCAGCGCCTGAGCCCAGGCAATCTGGTCCCCGATGCCCCGATCTGCCATCGCATCTGACGTGTTAAGCATCCAGACATTTTTTAACGTAGCGTCAAGATGGCTGTCCGTGAGCAGCCCGCCGTCATAGTGGGAATAATCCGCTAAAGCATCTGGAATTCCTCCCAAACTCAGCAGCAGCATCATGCCGCCTGTTATTTTTGTGTGTGAGCACATGGTAAACGTCCCTTGTTTTAATAAAAAAAAGTTAAAAAAAAACCTAAGTTTCGCCCCCGACTACCGGAGAAAAAACTTAGGTTTTGCCTGTTAGACAGTAACAATCCTTTATTTATTTTACGCCGTCATACTGTCATCTCACTGAAATAAGCTCCAGCATTAAAAAGAAGAAAGATGGAAATTTGTGAAGCCGATTCAGAATTGAATGTAAGAAAGGAAGTTATACAACAAAAAAAGCCCATTAATTAAAGCATCAATTAACGGGTTCTATAGGAAAATTTATTTCAACGCACCAATCACGTGGGCGATATCTCCAGACGTTTTTAGCGTACGAATAACCGTAAACAGCTCCGTTGCCTCTACGTATTCTTTACGTAAATAGCCAAGCCACTGCTTAATACGCGCCACGTGGTACATGCCTGTGTCGCCCTGTTTTTCGAGGCGGCTGTATTTTTGCAAAAGCGTAACGACGTCGGCCCACGGCATACGTGCTTCGTTATATTTAATCACGCGGCTCAGGTTCGGTACATTTAACGCCCCGCGGCCGATCATCACAGAGTCACACCCCGTCGCCGCAAGGCAGTCCTGCGCGCTCTGCCAGTCCCAGATTTCACCGTTAGCGATGACCGGAATCGACAGCCGCTGGCGAATTTCGCCGATAGCACCCCAGTTGATAAGCTCGGCTTTATAGCCATCTTCTTTGGTGCGTCCGTGAACCACCAGCTCCGTCGCCCCCGCCTGCTCCACCGCATCGGCAATTTCAAACTGCCGCGCGCCGCTGTCCCAGCCAAGGCGAATTTTTACCGTGACCGGTAAATGCGCGGGAACGGCCTCACGCATGGCTTTCGCCCCACGATAAATAAGTTCAGGATCTTTCAGCAGAGTAGCGCCCCCGCCGCTGCCGTTGACCAGCTTAGACGGGCAACCGCAGTTCAGGTCAACGCCCCAGGAACCCAGCTCGACCGCGCGAGCGGCGTTCTCAGCCAGCCACTGTGGGTACTGCCCTAACAGCTGAACGCGGACCAACGTTCCAGACGGCGTGCGGCTGGCGTGGTTAAGTTCAGGGCAAAGTTTGAGAAAGGATTTAGCCGGTAAAAGCTGATCGACCACGCGAAGGAATTCGGTGATACAGAGATCGTAGTCGTTAACCTCGGTAAGAAGTTCGCGAACTAAAGAGTCGAGAACGCCTTCCATCGGGGCAAGAAGAACACGCATGACGCATCCGATAATATTTGTGTTGTTGTCCCCTCACCCCGGCCCTCTCCCCAAAGAGGAGAAGGGGGAAAACATAGCCCCTCGCCCCGAAGGGGAACACAGGACGTCTTTAATCCCCTCTCCCTTTTAGGGAGAGGGTTAGGGTGAGGGTATAAAAAACTTACTGCGCCGAGGCTGGCTTACGCGGTGGACGACGACGACGGGCGTTTTCACCTGCCGGCTTCGCTGCACCTTCGCCCTGCGGTTTACCGCTGCGACGCGGGCCGTTGTTACGATCGCCGGAGGCATTAGCGCTACCGCCGTTGCCGCTGCGACGTTGGCCCTGACCCTGGCTTTGACCACCGCGACCGCCCTGGCCACCACGACCGCCGCCGCCGCCACGCTGCTGGCGACCGTTCACGATAGGCTCGGCTGGAATCGACGGATCAACCGCGTATCCCTCCAGCGCCATACGTGGGATCTCACGCTTCAGTAGACGCTCAATATCGCGCAACAGCTTATGCTCATCGACACAAACCAGAGACAGCGCTTCGCCCGTGGCCGCTGCACGACCGGTACGGCCAATACGGTGCACGTAGTCTTCCGGGACGTTCGGCAGCTCGTAGTTAACGACGTGCGGCAGCTCTTCGATATCCAGACCGCGAGCCGCGATATCGGTCGCAACCAGCACGCGAATGCCGCCGCTTTTGAAGTCGGCCAGCGCGCGAGTACGGGCACCCTGACTCTTGTTACCGTGGATTGCCGCCGCGGTAATGCCGTCTTTTTGCAGCTGCTCAGCAAGGTGGTTAGCGCCATGCTTGGTGCGGGTAAACACCAGCACCTGCTGCCAGTCGCCTTCGCCAATCATCTGCGACAGCAGTTCCCGCTTGCGCTTTTTATCCACAAAGTGAACGTGCTGAGTGACCTGCTCAGAAGCCGTGTTGCGGCGAGCCACTTCCACTTCTTCCGGGTTATGCAGCAGCTTTTCAGCCAGGCCTTTAATGTCGTCGGAGAAGGTTGCCGAGAACAGCAGGTTCTGGCGACGCGCAGGCAGCTTAGCCAGCACGCGGCGGATATCATGGATAAAGCCCATGTCCAGCATGCGGTCGGCTTCATCCAGTACGAGGATCTCGATCTGGTCGAGTTTCACGGCGTTCTGATGCTCAAGATCCAGCAGACGACCCGGGGTCGCTACCAGCACATCCACGCCACCGCGCAGCTTCATCATCTGCGGGTTAATGCTCACGCCGCCGAAGACAACCAGCGAGCGGATATTCAAATATTTGCTGTAGTCGCGGACGTTCTCACCAATCTGCGCCGCCAGTTCGCGGGTAGGGGTGAGGATCAGCGCACGCACCGGGCGACGGCCCTTCAGGTGAGGCGCGCTGTCGGTCAGACGCTGTAACAGCGGCAGGGTAAAACCTGCGGTCTTGCCGGTACCGGTTTGGGCACTGGCCATCAGGTCACGGCCTGCTAACACTACCGGAATTGCCTGACGCTGGATTGGGGTAGGCTCACGATAGCCCTGCTCTTCCACCGCACGCAAAATATCGGCATTCAGGCCGAGAGAATCAAAAGACATAGGAACTCCAGAACCGCCCTGACCGCAATGTGCGGTGTAGTTTCCAGGGGGAACATCACGCGCCAGCGCTAAGCTGGCGAAGAGAGGAGGCGCAAACCACGGCGCCGTTCGCGAGCAGTGTAGCAGTTTTTGTGATCTTCCGCATAAATTCTCACTTTCGGCGCAGTCAACAGAATAAAGCCTTGTGCTGGACAGGCTCGATAACTTTGCTTACGCTTAATCAATCGATTGATTAACTTTTAAGAGGTCGGTATGACACCTTCGCCGACGCCCGTCACCAGCCGCGGAGAGCAGGCTAAAAATACGCTAATTACCGCCGCGATAGCGCAATTTGCCGAATACGGCATGCATGCTACTACGCGCGATATCGCCGCTCAGGCCGGGCAAAATATAGCCGCCATTACCTATTACTTTGGCTCCAAAGAAGCGCTGTATATGGCCTCCGCTCAGTGTATTGCCGACTTCATCAGCGGTAATTTTCACGAGCACGTTGCCGCCGCAGAAGCACTGCTGAGCCAGACCGAGCCGGACCAGCAGAAAATACGCCATCTTATTCATACCGCGCTCGGGCAGATGATCGCCCTGCTGACCGCGGACGACACGCTTAATCTGAGCAAATTTATCTCCCGCGAACAGCTTTCCCCCACCGCTGCCTATCAGCTTATTCACCAGCAGGTTATCGACCCCATGCACTCCCTGCTGACCACGCTGGTTGCGCACTACACCGGGCGGGATCCTTTTGATACCGACACGATTTTGCATACCCATACGCTGCTCGGCCAGGTGCTGGCCTTCCGGCTTGGGCGAGAAACGATTCTGTTACGCACCGGCTGGCCGCAGTTTGACCAGGCAAAGGTGCAGCAAATAAGCCGCGTGGTGCTGAGCCACGTTGATTTCATCCTGCAGGGATTATCCGTAAACAGAGGACACGTTAGTGATGAACAGTAAGAAGCCGGTGATTGCCGTCATTGTCATTTTAGTGCTCGTGGCCGCGGCCTTTGGTGGCTGGAAATGGTATCAAAGCCAGCAGAACAGTGAGCTAACGCTTTACGGCAACGTGGATATTCGCACCGTTAACCTGAGCTTCCGCGTTGGCGGTCGTCTTGCAGCGCTTGAGGTTGACGAGGGCGATGCCATCAAGGCCGGTGAGCCATTGGGGTTGATTGACAAAGCGCCTTATGAAAACGCCCTGCGTCAGGCAGAGGCAAACGTGGCGGCGGCGCAGGCCAAATACGATTTGATCATTGCCGGCTATCGCGATGAAGAAATTGCTCAGGCGGCCGCTCAGGTTAATCAGGCCCAGGCCGCCTATGATTATGCGCAGAACTTTTACCAGCGCCAGCAGGGGCTTTGGGCGACAAAAACCATCTCGGCGAATGACTTAGCCAACGCCCGCTCCTCAAGCGACCAGGCAAAAGCCACGCTGAAAGCGGCCCAGGACAAACTCAGCCAATACCGCAGCGGCAACCGCCCGCAGGAAATTGCTCAGGCTCAGGCCAGCCTGCAGCAGGCCAAAGCGCAGCTGGCACAGTCTCAGCTCGACCTGCAGGACACCACCCTGCTCGCTCCTTCTGACGGCACGCTGTTAACCCGCGCCGTTGAGCCCGGCAGCATGCTTAACGCAGGCAGTACGGTACTCACGCTTTCACTTACCCGCCCGGTGTGGATCCGCGCCTATATCGACGAAACCAATCTTGGGCAGGCCAAACCCGGCAGCGAACTGCTGATTTACACCGATGGCCGCCCGGACAAGCCTTACCACGGCAAGGTAGGTTTTGTGTCACCGACTGCGGAGTTCACCCCAAAAACGGTTGAAACACCGGATCTGCGCACGGATTTAGTCTATCGCTTACGTATTATCGTCACCGATGCAGATGACGCGCTGCGCCAGGGCATGCCGGTCACGGTGAAATTCAACGGCGGAACACAGCATGAGCAGCAATGACGCGGTAATTCGCCTGCAGGGGCTGGTAAAACGCTTCCCCGATCTGGAAAAACCGGCGGTCGCCAGCCTTGATTGCGAAATTCACGCGGGAGCGGTGACCGGGCTGGTTGGCCCCGACGGCGCGGGGAAAACCACGCTGATGAGGATGCTTGCCGGTTTGCTGCAACCTGGCGAAGGAACGGCCTCGGTTATCGGCCTCGACCCGATTAAAGACGATCGCGCCCTGCGTGCTGAACTGGGCTATATGCCGCAAAAGTTTGGCCTGTACGAAGATTTAACGGTGATGGAAAACCTCACGCTTTATGCCGACCTGCGAGGCGTGACCGGGGAGCAGCGTAAGAACACGTTTGCCCGACTGCTGGAGTTTACATCCCTGGGGCCATTTACCGGGCGCCTGGCGGGCAAGCTCTCCGGTGGGATGAAGCAAAAACTTGGCCTCGCCTGCACCCTGGTCGGCCAGCCTAAAGTGCTGCTGCTGGATGAGCCCGGCGTGGGCGTTGACCCTATCTCAAGACGCGAACTATGGCAGATGGTGCACGAGCTGGCGGGTGAAGGCATGCTGATCCTCTGGAGCACGTCATATCTGGACGAAGCCGAGCAGTGCCGGGAAATTTTGCTGATGAACGAAGGTGAGCTGCTTTATCACGGCGCGCCGAAAGCGCTGACGCAGAAGATGGCCGGGCGCTCGCTGCTGGTCAGCCATGAGCACGAAAACAACCGCCAGCTTCTTCAGCGGGCCCTGAAGCTGCCGCAGGTCAGCGACGGTGTGATTCAGGGACGCTCGGTACGGCTTATCCTTGCTAAGGATTCCAACATCAGCGAACTGGCTAACGCGTTGAATGTCTCTGAGTCCAGCCTGAAAGAAACCGACCCGCGCTTTGAAGACGCCTTTATTGATTTACTGGGCGGGGCCACTACTAACGAATCCCCGCTCGGCGATATTCTTCATACCGTTGAAGGCGAGTCCGGCGAGACGGTAATTCAGGCCGAAGAGCTGACCAAAAAATTTGGCGACTTTGCGGCAACCGACCACGTTAACTTTGCCGTTAAGCGCGGTGAAATCTTCGGGCTGCTCGGCCCCAACGGCGCGGGGAAGTCCACCACCTTCAAGATGATGTGCGGTTTGTTAGTCCCCACTTCGGGTAAGGCGCTGGTGCTGGATATGGACCTGAAAACCAGCTCAGGCAAGGCGCGCCAGCATCTTGGCTATATGGCTCAGAAATTCTCGCTTTACGGCAACCTGACGGTAGCGCAGAACCTGCGTTTCTTCTCCGGGGTTTATGGCCTGCGTGGACGTGCCCAACAGGACAAAATTAACCGCATGAGCGAGGCGTTTGCGCTGCAGCCTATCGCCAATAGCACTACGGACTCGCTTCCACTGGGCTTTAAGCAGCGGCTGGCGCTCGCCTGTTCGCTGATGCACGAACCGGACATTCTGTTTCTTGACGAACCGACTTCCGGCGTCGACCCGATCACCCGACGCGAATTCTGGCTGCATATCAACAGCATGGTGGAGAAAGGCGTCACGGTGATGGTGACCACTCACTTTATGGATGAGGCCGAATACTGCGACCGTATAGGCCTGGTGTACCGGGGCAAGCTGATTGCCAGCGGCACGCCGGACGACCTGAAGCAGCAGGTGGCGGATGACGAAACGCCGGACCCGACCATGGAGCAGGCGTTTATCGGGCTGATTCACGAATGGGATAAGGAACATAGCGATGAGCGAACATAGCCAGAGGGTATCGTGGCGCCGCGTCCGTGCCCTGTGCGTGAAAGAAACGCGGCAAATTGTGCGCGACCCCAGCAGTTGGTTAATCGCCGTGGTTATCCCTTTGCTGCTGCTGTTTATCTTCGGCTATGGCATCAACCTCGACTCCAGCCGCCTTCACGTCGGCGTTCTGATCGAGCAGCAGAGTGAAGACGCTCTGGATTTCACCCATGCCATCAGCGCCTCGCCGTTTATTCAGCCCACCATCAGCGATAACCGCGAACAGCTTATTCAGCAGATGCAGGCCGGGAAAATTCGCGGCATGGTCACTATTCCCACCGACTTTGCACAAAATATGGCGCGGCCCGGCGCCACGGCCCCGATTCAGGTCATTACCGACGGCAGTGAACCGAACACGGCTAACTTTGTTCAGGGCTATATGCAGGGGATCTGGCAGCTTTGGCAACAGCAGCGGGCGGAAGATCGCGGCGAACATTTTGAGCCGCTAATCGACGTGCAGCTTCGCTACTGGTTTAACCCCGCCGCCATCAGCCAGCACTTTATTATTCCCGGTGCGGTGACCATCATTATGACAGTTATCGGCGCGATACTGACCTCACTGGTCGTGGCCCGGGAATGGGAGCGCGGCACCATGGAGGCGCTGCTTTCAACCCAGGTGACGCGCACCGAACTGCTGCTCTGCAAGCTGGTGCCTTACTACGTGCTGGGCATGCTGGCGATGCTGCTTTGTATGCTGGTGACGGTGTTTATCCTCGGCGTGCCCTGGCGCGGCTCGCTGATTCTGCTGTTCCTGATAACCAGCCTCTTTTTACTCAGCACGCTGGGCATGGGCTTGCTGATTTCCACCATTACCCGCAACCAGTTCAATGCCGCGCAGGTCGCGCTTAACGCCGCCTTTTTGCCGTCCATCATGCTGTCAGGCTTTATTTTCCAGATAGACAGCATGCCGGCCATTATCCGGGCAGTAACCTATGTTATTCCGGCGCGCTACTTCGTCAGCACCCTACAAAGCCTGTTTTTGGCCGGCAATATCACCTCGGTGCTTATCGTCAACACGCTGTTTTTAATTGCCTCGGCGGTGATGTTTATCGGCCTGACGGCGCTGAAAACTAAACGTCGGCTCGATTAAGGGAGAAAGCATGTTTTATCGTTTATGGACGCTAATTCGCAAAGAGTTGCAGTCGCTGCTGCGCGAGCCGCAAACCCGCGCCATCCTTATTTTGCCGGTGCTGCTACAGGTGCTTTTGTTTCCGTTTGCCGCCACCCTTGAGGTGACTAACGCCACCATCGCCATTTATAACGAGGATAACGGCAGCCATTCGATTGAGCTGACCCAGCGCTTTGCTCGCGCCAGCGCCTTCAGCAACGTGCTGCTGCTAAAAAGCCCGCAGGAAATACAGCCGACCATCGACAACCAGAAAGCGTTACTGCTGATTCGCTTCCCGGCTAATTTCTCGCGCGACATCGCCAGCCAGCAGCCGGCGAAGCTGCAAATTCTGCTCGACGGGCGCAACTCAAACAGCGCCCAGATTGCCGCCAACTATCTCCAGCAAATCGTTAATAACTACCAGCAAGAGCTGATGACGGGCATGCCGAAGCCAAACAATAGCGAGCTGACGATCCGCAACTGGTATAACCCAAACCTGGATTACAAATGGTTCGTGGTGCCGTCGCTGATAGCGATGATAACCACTATCGGGGTGATGATCGTGACATCGCTTTCCGTCGCCCGTGAACGTGAGCAAGGCACGCTCGACCAGCTGCTGGTTTCTCCTCTGGCGACCTGGCAAATCTTTATCGGCAAGGCGGTTCCGGCACAGATTGTGGCACTGGTTCAGGCCAGTATCGTTCTGGCGGTAGGGATTTGGGGGTATCACATCCCCTTCTCCGGCTCGCTGCTGCTGTTTTACTTCACGATGATTATCTACGGGCTGTCGCTGGTGGGATTCGGGCTGCTGATTTCCGCCCTCTGCTCCACCCAGCAGCAGGCGTTTATCGGCGTGTTTGTCTTTATGATGCCGGCGATCCTGCTTTCCGGCTATGTCTCGCCGGTAGAAAATATGCCGGTGTGGCTGCAGGATTTAACGTGGATAAACCCGATTCGCCATTTCACCGACATCACGAAGCAGATTTACCTGAAGGATGCGAACTTTGGGATTGTCTGGCAGAGTTTATGGCCGCTGCTGGTGATTGCGGCCACGACAGGATCAGCGGCGTACTGGATGTTTAGGCGCAAGATTGCCTGATTTGTCTTTCGCGAGCAGAGAGTAAATAGCCGGTCCCGCGAGCATCGCCAGGCCGGCCAGCCCCAGAAGAAGGTGGCTCTGCACCACGCGTGACAGTAGCCACAGGGCAATCATCGCATTGCCGAAATACCAGGTGGTGGTCAGCTCTTCGAGGAAGTCACCGATGTCGCGCAGCAGGCCGGTATGAAAACGCTGGAAGATAAACATCATGACCACGGTGGCGACATAAAGCAGGCACAGCCCTACTCCCACGGGGATCAGGGTTGCCGTTTTCCAGCCAACGAGCAGGACAGCGACCACCGCAAGATGCAGCATAATCTGCCAGCAACCCAGTCCGGTTCTCACTCTTACACGTTGTTGCCACTTCATGTTTTATCTCCTGGAGTATTTCTTCCTGTTAATCAGAGTACGCAAGTGTACGGAAATTTCCTCAATACGCCCCCTTTTTGTGACAGGTATTGCAATATATTTCCGTTCTGGCAGGCAAAAGTGCTGGAAAGAAAAGCAAAACTGCGGGGGTAAAACCCTCTCCCGAAGGAGAGGATATGGGTATATTAGCGGCGGTTACCGAAGATACGCAGCAGCATCAGGAACAGGTTAATAAAGTCCAGATACAGCGTTAAGGCGCCAAGAATGGAGTACTTACGCAGCATTTGCGCGTCGCGGGTATCAATCTGCTCGCCGATATTTTTCAGTTTCTGCGTGTCGTAAGCGGTTAAGCCCACAAACACCACCACGCCGATATAGGTAATAGCCCACATCAGCACATCGCTTTTCAGCCAGAAGTTAACCAAAGAGGCGAGAACGATGCCGATCAGCGCCATAAACAGCATGTTGCCGAAGCCGCTCAGATCACGCTTAGTGGTGTAGCCATAGAGGCTCATGGCGCCAAACATCCCGCCGGCAACCACGAACGTGCTGGCGATAGACGAGTAGGTGTATACCAGGAAAATACTCGCCATGGTCAACCCGGTCAGCGCCGAGTAAAGCATAAACAGCGACGTCGCGACGCCAGCGCTAAGCTTATGCACCATGCCTGAGAGCACAAAAACCAGCCCCAACTGGACGATAATCAGGCCAAAGAAGGTAATTTTACTGGAGAAGACAAACTGCATTACCGCCGGAGTATTGGCTGCATACCAGGCAATAAAGGCGGTCAAAAGCAGACCGCAGGTCATCCAGCCGTAGACCTGCGCCATAAAGGTCTGGAGGCCAGTGTTGGCACGCTGCACGATAGTCTCATTGGGACGCGGGAATCGGTCCATGATGCTTCCTCTGTGTTGTGAATTTAGCTTTTGACGCGAGCTGTTTGGCTCACCCGCTTTAAGATTAACACATCCCACAGGCCGCGCAGCCTACCAGCGTTTAGCCGCCTGTTTGTCGCTGTCTCTCGCCTCAACCCAGCGGTCGCCTTCCTCAGTCGCCTCACGCTTCCAGAACGGCGCGCGGGTTTTCAGGTAATCCATAATGAACTGGGCGGCTTCAAACGCCGAACTACGGTGCGCGCCCGTCACGCCGACAAAAACAATTTCGTCCCCCGGCCACAGTTCGCCGATGCGATGAATCACCGTCACGCGCTGGAGCGGCCAGCGGCTTCTGGCATCGTCAACGATTTCGGCCAGCGCTTTTTCGGTCATCCCCGGGTAGTGTTCGAGCGTCAGAGCGCTAACGCTATCTCCCAGATTATGATTGCGGACCTTGCCGGTGAAGGTTACGACCGCGCCGTCCTCATCACACTGAGAAAGCCACTGGTACTCTTCGCCGACGTTAAAATTCTCGCGGCCAACAATAATACGCGTGCTGTCCACTTAGCCCCCTGTCACAGGTGGGAAGAAAGCGACTTCGTCACCTTTAGCAAGCGGATGGTCGAAGCTCACCAGCGTTTGGTTTACCGCCGCCAGCAGCTTGCCGGATTCCAGCGCCAGCGCCCAGCGATCGCCTCTGGTGGCTAACGCTGCACGTAGCTGCTCTACATCCCGGTAGGTTTCATCCAGCGTCAGGCTGTCGCAGTCGACCAGCTCGCGCACCTGGGCAAAAAACAAAACATTAAGCATTGTGTTCCACCCTGAAGTCACCGGATTTTCCACCGCTTTTTTCCAGCAAACGCACCGGGCCGATAACCATGTCTTTTTGCACCGCTTTGCACATGTCGTAGATGGTCAGCGCCGCGACGGACGCCGCCGTCAGAGCTTCCATCTCAACGCCGGTTTTACCGCTCAGACGGCACAGCGACTCAATACGTACGCGGTGGTGTTCAGTCTGGGCTTCCAGCTGCACTTCTACTTTGCTCAACAGCAGCGGATGGCACAGCGGGATCAGTTCCCAGGTACGCTTCGCGGCCTGAATACCCGCGATGCGCGCCGTGGCAAACACGTCACCTTTGTGGTGGCTGCCGTCAACGATCATTGCCAGCGTTTCCGGCTTCATGGTAACAAATGCTTCTGCGCGAGCTTCGCGCGCCGTTTCAGCTTTGGCGGACACGTCCACCATATGCGCTTCTCCGGCGGCGTTAATGTGGGTGAGTTGCGACATAACTTACTTCTTAAGATGTGGGTGGAAATTGCAAGGACGCTGGCGGGCATCCAGCTGTACCTGAATGATATTTTCCCAGGCGGTGCGGCAGGCTTTGGTTGAGCCCGGCATGGCGAAAATCAACGTTTTGTTTGCCATACCCGCCACGGCGCGAGACTGCAGCGTAGAGGTTCCAATCTCTTCAAAAGAGAGCATGCGGAACAGTTCCCCGAAACCTTCAACCTCGCGATCGAACAGCGGCAGCAGCGCCTCTGGAGTTTGATCTCCATCCGTAAATCCGGTTCCACCGTTAATCAGCACAACCTGAATTTGCTCATCGGCAATCCACTGCGAAACCACAGCGCGGATGGCATAACGGTTTTCTTTGACGATAGCTTTATCCACCACCAGGTGCCCCGCTTCCGTCGCGACTTCCCGCAGATAGTGACCTGATGTGTCGTCTTCTTCGCCGCGGCGGCTGGACACCGTCAAAATAGCAATTCGTGCCGGGATAAACTCTGCGCTTACCTGACTCATCGATATTCTCCTTTTGGGCAGACTTTAGCCGCCGATATACGACAAATTTTGGGTGATGCCGGTGTTACCGTCATGCAGGAAATGGGTTTGCTTTTTCTGCGCCAGCGCGGAAGCGATACGCCCTTCCAGCTCGCTCTGTTGGGCGTCATCCGCCAGCAGATCTCGTAGCGCAATCCCCTGTTCGCCAAAAAGGCAAAGGTGCAGGTTGCCGACCGAGGAGACGCGCAGCCGGTTACAGCTGGCACAGAAATCTTTCTCGTACGGCATGATGAGCCCGATTTCCCCTTCATAGTCGGGGTGACAGAAGACCTGAGCGGGGCCATCGCTGCGCTGACGAAGCTGGTGAACCCAGCCGCGTTCAAGCAGCTGCTCACGGATGGTTTTGCCGGAGATATGGTGTTTGCGGAAAAGCGTGCCGCCGTCGCCGGTTTCCATCAGCTCAATAAAGCGTAGCTGGATAGGGCGAGGTTTGATCCAGGCAAGGAAGGTTTCGAGCTGATTATGGTTTACGTCACGCATCAGCACGGTGTTCACCTTCACACGCTCAAAACCGGCGTTGAAAGCGGCATCAATCCCGTCCATCACCAGGCGGAATTTATCCTGGCCGGTGATGGCATGAAACTGGCGGGCATCGAGGCTGTCGACGCTAACGTTAAGGGCGGTCAGCCCGGCATCACGCCACGCGTTAACGTCCCGAGCCAGGCGATAGCCGTTGGTGGTCACGGCAAGCTGGCGAATAGAGGCGTTTTCACGCACCGCGGCGATGATGTCGGTAAAGTCCCGTCGCAGAGAGGGTTCACCGCCGGTCAGGCGTACTTTCTCCGTCCCCAAAGCCGCAAAAGCCCGGGTGACGCGGCGGATTTCATCGACGTTGAGAAAGCTTTTATTGGCCACACCGTGGGGCTTGTAGCCGTCGGGCAGGCAATAGCTGCAGCGGAAATTGCAGACGTCGGTTATTGATAAGCGCAAGTAATAGAACTTACGCGCAAAAGCATCGGTAAGCTGGGACACTGAGTACACCTTTCCAAATACGGGAGATGCAGTCATTTCTTCCTGCACCCTGGCAACCTCAGGGGCTGCGGCCAGGGCACCTTATCTTGTGACTTAGGTACCAGGGCTTGAGTGTGTGTTACTGCGATAGTAGCGCGACATCTTGCTTCGCGCTATATCAGTTTTCGTTATATAAATCTATACATAACGGAGTTATTGCTTAATTTCGCTACAGAGTACTTAAAAAGATAATTTTTACTTTGACGTGAATCATTATCCACGGAGCAAGAATCGTCTTTCTAGCGCTTTTACGCTACCTTAAGCGCCTGTATGCCTCTTAAGGATTATCTTTTCTATGCGTAATCGCACGCTTGCAGATCTCGATCGGGTAGTCGCGCTCGGCGGTGGCCACGGTCTGGGCCGCGTAATGTCATCACTTTCCTCGTTGGGTTCACGTCTGACCGGCATAGTCACCACCACCGATAACGGCGGTTCTACTGGACGTATTCGGCGCTCGGAAGGCGGCATTGCCTGGGGAGATATGCGCAACTGCCTGAACCAGCTGATTACCGAACCAAGCGTGGCGTCGACCATGTTTGAATACCGTTTTAGCGGTAACGGCGAACTTTCAGGGCATAACCTCGGAAACCTGATGTTAAAGGCGTTGGATCACCTTAGCGTGCGCCCTC
The DNA here is from genome assembly GCF_013386425.1 of Cedecea sp. P7760. Taxonomy (NCBI): domain Bacteria; kingdom Pseudomonadati; phylum Pseudomonadota; class Gammaproteobacteria; order Enterobacterales; family Enterobacteriaceae; genus Cedecea; species Cedecea sp. P7760. The sequence continues at coordinate 21,412 of NZ_JACARU010000088.1, forward strand.
TGGAGGCCATCAATTTAATTCGTAACCTGCTAAAAGTGGATGCACAGCTGATCCCTATGTCGGAACACCCGGTCGATTTGATGGCGACCGATGACCAGGGCAACACCGTTTATGGTGAAGTCAGCATCGACCAGTTGCTTAACCCGCCACAGGATCTGGCGGTTTACCCTAAAGCACCGGCCACGCGTGAGGCCCTTGAGGCCATTGCCGAAGCCGATTTGATCCTGATTGGCCCCGGGAGTTTTTATACCAGCCTGATGCCTATTCTGCTGCTTGAAGAGATGGATCAGGCGTTGCGCCGCACGCCAGCGCCGATGGTGTATATCGGAAATTTGGGCAAAGAGCTTAGCCCTGCCGCGGCCAGCCTTTCACTGCGCCAAAAACTGGAGCTGATGGAACAACATATTGGAAAACGTGTTGTGGATGCCGTGGTAGTTGGCCCCCAGGTCGACGTCAGCGAAGTGAGCGACAGGCTGGTGATTCAGCTGCCGCTGGAAGCCAGTGATATTCGATATCGGCACGACCGCCAGCTGCTGCGAGCCGCTTTAGAAGAAGCGGTGCAGCAGCTCGGCTAAGCCTCACCGCTTACGAAGCGGCGATAAACAGTTCGCGCAGCTTGTGAAGCTGGTCGCGAATCTGCGCCGCTTCTTCAAACTCAAGATTCTGTGCGTGTTCCAGCATCTTCGCTTCAAGCTGGTGTATTTTCTGCTGCAGCGCTTTCGGCGTCATCACGATTTCATCATCTTCAATCACGCTACGCGCTTTGGTTTTAGCCCGCCCTTTGGTCTTCGCCATGCCTTCGCCAAGCTGCAGGACGTCCACCACTCGCTTATTAAGACCCTGCGGCGTAATACCGTTCTCTTCGTTGTAACGCTGCTGCTTCTCGCGGCGGCGCTCGGTTTCGCCAATCGCCTTCGCCATCGACGGGGTAATTTTGTCGCCGTAGAGAATCGCTTTGCCGTTAATGTTACGCGCTGCGCGACCGATGGTCTGGATAAGCGAACGCTCGGAGCGCAGGAAGCCTTCTTTGTCCGCATCGAGAATCGCCACCAGCGACACTTCCGGCATATCAAGACCTTCTCGCAGAAGGTTTATCCCTACCAGCACGTCAAACTCACCCAGGCGCAAATCGCGGATGATCTCCATACGTTCTACGGTGTCGATATCCGAGTGCAGATAACGGACACGCTCGCCGTGCTCTTCGAGGTATTCGGTCAGGTCTTCCGCCATACGTTTCGTCAACGTTGTCACCAGCACGCGTTCGTTAACGGCCACGCGCTTGCGAATTTCCGAGAGCAAATCATCCACCTGAGTGCCCACGGGACGTACCTCAATCAGCGGATCGAGCAGCCCGGTAGGACGTACAACCTGGTCAACGATGTCCTCGCCGGATTTCTCAAGCTCGTAGTTACCCGGCGTGGCGGAAACGTAGATAGTTTGCGGGGCCAGCGCTTCAAACTCTTCGAATTTTAGCGGGCGGTTATCCAGCGCGGACGGAAGGCGGAAGCCATATTCCACCAGCGTCTCTTTACGCGCACGGTCTCCTCGGTACATCCCGCCAATTTGCGGAATGGTGACGTGGGATTCATCCACCACCAGCAGGCCATCGGCCGGAAGGTAGTCAAAAAGGGTTGGCGGCGGCTCGCCGGGACCACGCCCTGAAAGATACCGAGAGTAGTTTTCGATACCCGAGCAATAGCCCAGTTCGTTCATCATCTCGAGATCAAACTGGGTACGCTGGGCAATACGCTGTTCTTCCAGCAGTTTATTATTGGCGAGCAGAAATTTACGGCGCTCGGCCAGCTCAACCTTGATGTCTTCCATCGCCTGCACAATGCGCTCACGCGGCGTAACGTAGTGCGACTTAGGGTAGATGGTGAAGCGCTGAATGGTTTGATCGATCTGCCCGGTCAGCGGATCAAACAGCGACAGCCTCTCAACTTCTTCGTCGAACAACTCCACGCGCAGCGCAAGGTCATCCGACTCTGCCGGGAAGATATCCACCACCTCCCCTCTCACGCGGAACGTGCCGCGCTGGAAAGCCTGATCGTTACGCGTGTATTGCAGCTCGGTCAGGCGGCGCAGGATCGAACGCTGGTCGATGATCATGCCCTTCGTCAGGTGAAGCATCATCTTGAGGTACAAATCAGGGTCGCCCAGGCCGTAGATTGCCGACACGGAGGCCACCACGATAACGTCTCTGCGTTCAAGCAGTGCCTTCGTCGCCGACAGACGCATCTGTTCAATGTGCTCGTTTACCGAGGCGTCTTTTTCAATGAAAGTGTCCGAGCTTGGGACATAGGCCTCTGGCTGGTAGTAATCGTAGTAGGAGACGAAAAACTCAACCGCGTTGTCCGGGAAAAACTCTTTCATCTCGCCATAAAGCTGCGCTGCCAGCGTTTTATTCGGTGCCAGCACCATCGTCGGACGCTGAAGGTCGGCAATAACGTTTGCCACCGTGAAGGTTTTACCCGACCCCGTTACGCCCAGCAGCGTCTGGTGCGCCAGTCCGTTTTCAAGCCCGTCTTTCAGGCGATGGATTGCTTCTGGCTGGTCGCCAGAAGGCTTAAATGCTGAATTCAGTTTGAACGCTTTACTCATGAACGGGCTACCTGATGAAGAAACGAGCGGGCCGGAGAGTAATTTTACCCGGCAGCGCGATTTTTGCCAGTAGAAAACTGTATAAAACACCAGTTCTCATTTTTACTACGCCTGCTAACCAATACATTTTGCCGTTTTGTTTGCCCACAATTTCCCCCTTTGCCAGATAAATCTCCAGCCGCCAGCGGTTATCCCCAAATTTTTTCGCCTTTTAACATTTGTCAAGGGAGGTAAGGAAACCACAGGCCCATTGTTTGACAGTTTTATTGCAGCAGTTGATTTTATTTAAGCGATTGAATTTAAGTAGATATTTCATAAAGACCGGTTTCGCGCCAATTTGCCCGCAGGCCGCGCCCGCTCTCGCTTTCATCAAGTTTTCTAACTCTAATGCACAAGGTTATCCACAGGAATAGTGGATAACTGCAGCAAGCCCTTTTGCTTAGCCACTCGGAAAAACCCCTGATCTTTCTGTGCCGGGGTCGAAAAAAAAATTTCGCTAATTTTTTTGCTTCTATTCATTCGATTTCGCTATACCCGGCCATGTTGAGCAAGATCTCGAAATCGAGATATATCCTGAGGTTAAAAGGCGTTTTATTGCACCAAATTCGTTCTTTTTAGCACCTGTCAGGTGCAGCGAAGCGGGAGCCTCTACCTCATCCTCCCCCCGCCCGGGAGACAATACTCAGTTTTATCCTGGAGAGAGGGTCGTTTTCAGGCTTTATCACCAAGCTGGCAAGCTAATTGCAGCATATCCATGGGGAAGCCTCCCCCAACCAAGGAGATGAGCCATGCTGAGCTTACGCGCTGTTAATCAGTTCTACGGTGACAATCACATATTGTGGAATCTCGACCTCGAACTGACGCCGGGCGAATGCACCTGCGTGCTTGGCGCGCCCGGACAGGGGAAAACCACGCTGGTAAACTGCATTACCGGCTACTTGCCCGTACAAAGCGGCAGCATGCTGTGGCAGCAGGCAGGATTGCCACCGGAGGATCTGGTCAATAAGCCCGTTGAGAGCCGCGCCGCGCTTGGTATCAGCTACGTTCCACAGGACAGACGCATCTTTTCCCAACTGAGCGTCGAGGAGAACCTGCAAATCGCGATGATGGCGGGTCACCGGACGCCCCGGGTCATCCCTGCGCTCATTTACGATCTTTTCCCCGAACTCTACAGCCTGCGGCAGGTGAGAAGCGGTGAACTCCAAACGGATTTGCAGCAGCAGTTAGCGCTTGCCAGAGCTCTGGTCTTACAGCCTAAGCTGCTCATACTGGATGAGCCCACTCTGGGCGGAGGCCAGCGCTTCATCACGGAAATGGGCAACCTTATTCGGCGCCTGAACCGCGACTTTGGCCTGACCATTCTGCTGGTTGAACAGCGTCTGTCGTTTATACGTCGTGTAGCAGACAAATTTTGCCTGTTGCACAAAGGCAGAAATGTCGCTCAAGGCAATGTTTCTCAGCTTGATGATAAGCTCGTCGCGGGCTGGCTGGAGCCTTGAATGCTCTCCCTCTTACAGGTTTTCCAGCCGTGCCTGAAATGCCGGATTCAGAGCGGTTAATGCCCGGCGAAGATTGCACTGGCGGGTCACTTTTGCAACATCCAGCAGCGGCGCAGGTATCGACTTCACGCCGGTGCTATTCATCCAACGTAAAACCGTTTCTAGATTCCACAACGCGGTTTTTCCGTCGTGTATCGGCGTGGGAAACGCTTCGCGGGAAACCATCACTTTTCGAATATACTGCCGGGAAACGCCCAGCAGTTCGGCTACGTCGCTCAGCCCAACTAAATCAGGTGCGGCTTCAACCAGCGAAGCACCTGGAATAATGCGAGAGACGTCCTTTAGCGCGCTCAGCAGTGCATCTTCTGCACCGTTGGCTTGACGGGTGAAGTTCAGGGCGATACGCCCCGTTACGCCTATGCCAATAAGGGCATCATCACAGCCCCCTGCTCCCAGCATGCCAACCCACTGCTCAGGTTCCTTCTGGCTATTGGGCAGGTTAAAAATAAGCGTAAACGTGTATTCCGCCATGATGCGTTCTCCTTATTAGTGCAGGACGCTGCGGGATGCTATGTTTGCACATCCGTCCACAAGCCTGCGAATTTGCCTGGCATGGTTCTCTGCATTTCGCGGCGTGCTCCACACGCAGCTGATGCAAAACTCTCCGCAGCGGCAGGCTTTATCGTTCCACGGACAATAAAGTTTTCCCCAGCAGTGAGAACCGCCCTCTTTGACCCGCCATCCTTGAAATTCGGCGTAGCTTAATGCCGCTTCTATTTCTTTTTGCGGGTGCCGTTTTCTTGCCATATCTCCTCCGGCTAAAAAATCATCTCATAAAGGTTGTCATATGACAACTCAAATTATGAAATACTCTATACTCTTTGCCGGCAGAGAAAAATCTTCGTCTTTGGGGAATGTGTTAAAGCGGGAGCCAGCCCGAGGCGCTGCTGCGAGCGTGGCTTTTGTTGCGTTAGTTTTGCGGCTTATACCGCAATGACGGAGAGATCGAGATAGTGGCCAAGCGAGGTTTCATCGCTGATATCCTCAAGCCAGGGGATCTCCCCCAGCAGAGGTGCCGGGAGCCGCTGCTTGAGCGTGGCCAGATACTCTGCGTGCCTTTTGCCTGCTGGCTGAACGCCGTTTGCGATCCAGCCAACAAGCGGCAGCCCGGCGGCAAGTACGGCCTGTGCCGTGAGCATCGCATGGTTAATACAGCCCAGCTTAACCCCTACCACCAGAATGACCGGCAGCCGTTCACTGATGGCCCACTCGGCAAACGTAGTGGTGTCAGAAAGTGGAGTAAACCAGCCTCCCGCCCCCTCCACCTGAATCCAGTCGGCTTTACCGGTAAGATTTTGCAGGCCTTCAGACATTGCGGAAAAGGTGATGGGACGCTGCTCTTCAGCGCTAATGATGTGCGGAGAAGTAGGTTCAATGAAAGCCAGCGGATTAATTTGCTCATACGGCAGCGCGACCGAACCGTTGCGTTGCAGAGCCAGCGCATCGCTGTTACGGATGCCCTCTGGCGTCATTTCACTGCCAGAGGCTACGGGCTTATAGCCCACTGAACGATACCCGGCTGCGCTGGCCGCCTGTAGCAGCGCACAGCTGGCAACGGTCTTCCCTACTTCAGTATCGGTCCCGGTCACAAACCACTTCTTAATCACGTTCAATCACTCCAAAAATTATCTGCCAACTGAGGGAAAACTGCCCATCTTGCTTTGGCCATGTTTCGCTGAGCCGATTCAACTGCCCACGCGTCATCAGGGTATTTTTTCGGCCTTCATGCAGGTGAGTCGCGCCGACGCCTTTCAGCGAACGCATCGCGCTCATCACGTCGGGGAACTGCTGGCTAACGGTCCGGCAGGTCAATGCGGTTCGCCAAAGACTGCAGGCTTGTTCTATCTCGGTAACGGATAAAAACTGATTAGCGTGCGCCCTTTCATCCACGCCGCGCCAGGCCTGTTGCAGTTCAGGCAGTGAGCCTGCCGCCAGCGTGGTAAACGCAATGCAACCGTCCGGTTTTGCCACGCGATACAGCTCGGATAGTCCCTGACGAAGGTCGCTGCACCACTGCACGGCTAGATTACTCCAGACCAGATCGACTTGTTCATTCGCCAACGGAATGGACTCGATATCACCCTCAAGGAATCGGTGCGCCGACCGGGTTTTCTGGCATTGCTCAAGCATCGCTTTGGAAATATCCAGCGCCAGAACATCGCTTCCCTTCTCCCGCCATATACGGCTGTACCAGCCCGTACCACAGCCGGCGTCCAGCACGCTGGATGCACAACGACCATGTAGCCCCTCCAGGAGGTAATCTCCGCAGGTCCGCTGCAAATCGGCAAAGCGCTCGTAGCTGCCTGCTGCCCGGCCAAATGCTGCCGCGACTGAGGCCTTGTCAACCAGCTGCGTCATAAAGCGCCTCCAGCAGGGCATCGATATCGTCTGACGTATGGGCGGCCGTGAGGGTGATACGCAGGCGCGCGCTGCCAGGCGGTACGGTCGGAGGGCGAATAGCCGTTAGCCAGAAGCCCCACTCCCGCAGTTGAGAAGCGAGATCCAGCGTGCGCTGATTCTCGCCCACAATCAGCGGCTGAATAGCGCTGTTCGAATCTGCAAGCTTCAGGGAGAGCTGCGTGGCCCCCCGTCGAAAGCGCTGAATATTTTCAGTAAGCCGTTCTCTGAGCACATCACCCTGCTGAACCACTTTTAATGCAGTTTGCAATGAGACTGCCTGCGCCGGAGGCATGGCGGTGCTGTAGATCAGATGGCGAGCAAACTGCAGCAGATAATGAGCAGTTTCCTCGTTACACAATACCGCTGCGCCGCTGCCGCCAAAGGCTTTACCAAAGGTGACGACCAGGATGTCTGGTCTGATATTTTGCTGATGGCAGCTGCCGCGGCCTTCGTGACCCACTACGCCAACGCCGTGGGCGTCATCGACCATCAGCCAGCCACCAGCATGTCGTGTCGCCTGCGCAATATCAGCCAGCGGCGCGCTGTCCCCATCCATGCTGAAAATACCCTCAGTCAGGGTCAGCCGCTCGCCCTCATTCGTTTTTCCAAGCTGCGTAGCAAGTGCATGAACGTCGTTATGATGGAACCTGCGCAGCTGGGCCGGACTTTGCATCGCCGCTTCCATCATCGAGGCATGGCAAAGCTTGTCGGCGATAATCGTGTCCGTTTTTTGCGCCAGCGCGGAGATAGCCGCCTGATTGGCGCTGTAGCCGGAGATAAACAGCAGCGCTCGCTCAAATCCCAGCCACTCGGCAAGCTGTTCTTCAAAAGCCTGATGCGCACGGCTATAGCCCGTAACATGCCCGGAGCCCCCGCTGCCAACGCCAAACTGCGCGGCACCTTTTTGCCAGGCATCCACAATTTGCGGGTGATGGCTTAGCCCCAGGTAGTCGTTACTGGAGAAGTTGAGATATTCCCGGTCGTTAGCGGTAAAAATACGCCCGTTTCCGAGCGTACTGGCCTGCCGGGTGCGGAAGCTTGCGCTCGCCCGCCGTTCGCTTAAGGCTTCAGAGATTCGCTGCTGCCAGCTCATACCGCCGCCGCGTTGTAGTAACTGTCGGTATCAGCGTTCAGTAGCTGCCCGGCGAGCCGTTCCTGCTGTTCGTTATCACCCATTTCGGTGGTGGTTTGCTGCGGGTTCAGCCCCAGCTTACGGAACAGCTGCAGATCCTTGTCCTCTTCCGGGTTTGGCGTCGTCAGCAGTTTGCAGCCGTAGAAGATGGAGTTTGCCCCGGCCATAAAGCACATCGCCTGTGTCTGCTCGCTCATTTGTTCACGGCCTGCTGAAAGGCGCACGTAAGAAGCTGGCATCATGATTCGCGCCACGGCAATGGTACGAATAAAATCAAAGGCATCCACGTCTTCGTTCTCCGCCAGCGGCGTCCCCTTCACCTTCACCAGCATGTTGATTGGTACGCTTTCAGGCGGGGTGGGTAAATTGGCTAGCTGCAGCAGCAGGCCGGCGCGGTCGGTGACTGTTTCGCCCAGCCCGACGATGCCGCCGGAGCAGACTTTAATCCCTGCATCACGCACTTTATCGAGGGTATCAAGACGTTCCTGATAGGTTCGCGTGGTGATGATATTGCCGTAGAATTCCGGGGAGGTGTCCAGGTTGTGGTTGTAGTAGTCCAGCCCTGCCGATGCCAGACGCTGCGCCTGTTCATTGGTCAGCGTACCCAGCGTCATGCAGGTTTCCAGCCCCATGGCGCGAACGCCTTGTACCATCTGCTCAAGGTAGGGCATATCTCGCTCATGCGGGTTCTTCCAGGCCGCGCCCATACAAAAACGCGTCGAGCCTGCGTTTTTAGCCTTGCGGGCGGAGTCCAGCACCTGCTCAACTTCCATCAGGCGTTCGGCTTCCAGGCCAGTTTTGTAGCGTGCGCTCTGCGGGCAGTATTTACAGTCTTCCGGGCAGGCGCCGGTTTTGATCGACAGTAAGGTACTGACCTGTACCTGCCGCGGATCGAAGTGCTGACGGTGGGTTTGTTGGGCTTCAAACAGCAGATCCAACAAAGGTTTTTGAAATAAAGCAGTGACCTGCGACATTGTCCAGCGTGCGTGGTGAGCCATGGGGCCTCTCCAAAAGGGGTGTTTTAGAAAATCGATTGACGTTATACTCGTAAACCTAAATGTTTTTTAAATGGTTTACAAGTCACCCTATGACTCCTGCTGATTTAGCGTTCGACCAGCGACATATCTGGCACCCTTACACTTCAATGAGTCAGCCGCTGCCGGTTTATCCCGTTGTGGCTGCGACCGGCTGCGAACTGCAGCTGGATGACGGACGCCTGCTCGTCGACGGCATGTCGTCCTGGTGGGCGGCTATCCATGGCTACAATCACCCACGGCTGAATCAGGCGATGAAGGCCCAGATAGACAGCATGTCGCACGTGATGTTTGGCGGAATCACCCACCCGCCTGCCGTTGAGCTTTGCCGCAAGCTGGTGGCGATGACGCCCGCGCCGTTGGAATGCGTGTTTCTGGCCGATTCCGGTTCAGTGGCCGTCGAGGTCGCCATGAAAATGGCGCTGCAGTACTGGCATGCAAAAGGCCAGCCTCGCCAGCGCTTCCTGACCTTCCGGAACGGCTATCACGGCGATACTTTTGGCGCGATGTCGGTCTGCGATCCCGATAACTCTATGCATAGCCTGTGGCAGGGCTATTTGCCTGAACATCTGTTTGCTCCGGCTCCGCAATGTAGGTTTGGCGATGAGTGGAACGAGATGGACATGGTTCCGTTTGCACGCCTGATGGCCGCACATCGGGAAGAGATTGCTGCGATTATTCTGGAGCCGGTGGTGCAGGGAGCCGGGGGAATGCGTTTCTACCATCCTGAATGGCTACGTCGCATCCGCCGTATGTGCGATAGGGAAGGAATCTTGCTGATTGCCGATGAAATCGCATCGGGGTTTGGCCGCACCGGGAAGCTGTTTGCCTGTGACCACGCGGGTATTTCACCGGACATTATGTGTCTGGGCAAAGCATTGACCGGCGGCACCATGACGCTCTCCGCTACGCTTGCCACCCGTCACGTTGCGGAAACCATCAGCGACGGTGAAGCCGGATGCTTTATGCATGGCCCAACGTTTATGGGGAACCCTCTGGCCTGCGCCGTTGCCGGCGAAAGCCTGGCGCTGCTGGCAGAGGGAGACTGGCAGCAGCAGGTTCCGGCCATTGAGCATCAGCTTCGGGAAGGCTTGCTGCCGCTCGCCGCAAGTGAGCACGTTGCCGACGTCCGCGTTTTGGGCGCAATAGGCGTTGTAGAAACACACAGGCCTGTCGATATGGCGGCGTTACAGCGTTTCTTTGTCGAACAGGGCGTCTGGATCCGTCCGTTTGGCCGCCTGATTTACCTGATGCCACCTTATGTCATCAGCCCTGCGCAGTTGGATAAATTGATTTCTGCCGTTGCAACAGCGGTGGAAGACCCTGCGTTTTTTAGTTAGCTCCTGCCTCAACCACGCCGGTATCGCTTGCCGGCGGGTTCTTCTTACTCGCTAACCTGTTTCTGAAATTAATTTACACAAATAAATCCAGTTAAGTTATTAATCCCTTCCCGCCTCGCTGCCGATTAACGTTTCACCAGTTTCACATCACAGAGAGACAGAAAATGAAGAGAATCGTTGTGCTCAGCTTCTGCCTGATGGCAGGCAATGCCTTTGCCGACACGGGGTCGCCACAGCTAAAATCGGAATCGCAGTCGGTGATTCGCCAGGCGGGTTATCAATGCGATACCGTGAACAGCGTTTATCCTGCGGCATTTGGCGGCTCACTCACCGTCTCCTGCGACAGTGACCACAAATATATTATTCGCAAGAAAGACGGCCAGTACACCGTAGAAAAAGATTAACCACGCCCTTTTCATCATCGGATAATGCCCTCTTCCCTCTTTCTGAAGCCGATTTGCACAAATCGGCTTCCCGTTTCGCTCAACTTAGTATAAAAAGCAGGTTTTGAAATAACCCTCTATTCCACCGTACAGCAAGGAGCAACCTTGAACACATTATCGGTTTCTCGTCGCGCCGCAGCCCTGGCTTTCGCCGTGGCGCTGAGTGCATGTAGCTCAACCCCACCCCAGGACAAACCGTCTACTCAGGTGGCGCCGGGAACCCAGTCCCGCCCGATCCTGGCGGCTGACGAAGCGCAGAATTTTGTGGCTGCACGCTACTTCACGTCAATGAATCCAAATGAAGCCGCGTGGACGCCATCCTCGATTCGTACTCCTCAGCAACCTGATTTCGTGGTTGGCCCTGCTGGCACAGCCGGGGTAACCCACACGTCAATTCAGGCCGCCGTCGATGCAGCGATTATCAAGCACAGCAGCTCCCGACTTTATATCGCCATTATGCCGGGTGAATATGAAGGTACCGTGTATATTCCGGCCGCCTCCGGGAGCGTAACGCTGTACGGGACTTCAGGTAATGCAGACGATGTTAAAATTGGCCTGACGCTGGACTCCGAAACCGACCCGGTAACGTGGCGCCGCACCGTTAACCCGGCGGGTAAATACATGCCTGGGAAACCGGCATGGTACATGTTTGACAGCTGCCAGAGCCGCCGTAGCGCGACCGTTGGCGTGATGTGTTCCGCCGCCGTTTGGTCGCAAAATAATGGTCTGCAGCTGCAGAACCTGACTATCCAGAACACCCTGGGTGATAGCGTGGATGCCGGTAACCACCAGGCCGTGGCGTTGCGCAGCGATGGCGACAAAGTACAGTTGAACAACGTTCACCTGCTGGGCCGTCAAAATACCTTCCTGGTGACCAACAGCGACGTTCAGAACCGCATGCTGACCAACCGTCAGCCACGCACGCTGGTAACCAACAGCTACATCGAAGGGGATGTGGACGTGGTCGCAGGCCGTGGTGCTGTCGTGTTCGATAACACCGATTTCCGCCTGGTGAACAGCCGCACTAAAGAAGGTTCGGTGTTCGCGCCGGCCACTCTGTCGAACATCTACTACGGCTTCCTGGCAATCAACAGCCGCTTTACCGCAGCCGGTGACGCTCAACTGGGTCGCTCCTGGGATTTAGCCGGCAGCGAAAACGGCCAGACTGCAAATGGTCAGGTTGTTATCCGCGACAGCGTGATCAATGAAGGCTTCAACACGGCTAAACCGTGGGGCGATGCGCTGGAGTCTAAGCGTCCGTTCGCTGGCAACGTTGGCACCAAAGACGATAAGGGTGCGATCAAACGCGACCTGAATGACCCAGGCTTCAACCGCATGTGGGAGTTCAACAACCGCGGTTTAGGTAGCCCGGTCGTCGAAGAGAAGTAATTCCCGAACGCTAAATAAAAAACCTCGCCGAAGCGAGGTTTTTTTATGCCTGAAAATCAGTGCGCGAGAATCGCTACCCACATTGGGCCCTGTCCCACCGCATAGCGGCCTTTCTCTTCCAGCAGCCCCTGCTCACCGTTAATTTTATAGACGGCGGCATGATGGGATTTCTGCCCCACGGCAACCAGATATTTACCGCTGTGATCGACGTTAAAGCCGCGAGGCTGCTCTTCCGTTGGCTGGTAGCCTTCGATGTTCAGCACGCTGCCGTCTTCGGAAACGCTGAACGCGGTGATAATGCTGGCGGTGCGGTCACAGGCATACAGGTGGCGACCATCCGGCGTGATATGGATATCCGCGGCCCAACGGGTGCCGGAGAAGCCCGGCGGCATAAAGTCCAGCGTCTGCACGCATTCGATTTTGCCGTGCGGGTCGCGCAGTTCCCAGACGTCAACGGTGCTATTCAGTTCGTTGACGCAGTAAGCATATTGCTGGTTCGGGTGAAACGCCATATGGCGAGGACCAGCACCTTCTACGGTGGTCACGTCAGCAGGCGTTTGTGCCACCAGCTTGCCGTCGTCGGACAGCGTGAACAGGCAAATACGATCCTGCTTCAGGGCCGGCGTCCAGAGCGTGCGGTTATCCGGGGAGATATTTGCCGAGTGGCAGCCATCCAGCCCGTCGACCACGTCAACGGTTTCACCCGGCAGGCCATCATTTTCCAGGCTTATCACCGCCACGTTTGCGGCGTTGTATGAAGCGCTGAACAGGAAGCGACCTTTACGGTCGGTAGAAATGTGGGTTGGGCTGCCCGGCAGCGGGGCCACGCCAGCCTCCGTCAGGGAACCATCATCCGGCGTAATACGATAGGCGATGACGCGAAACTCAGGGCGCACGCCAACGTACAGAAAGCGTTTGTCCGGGCTGATGACCATCGGCTGAACCTGCCCAGGGGCATCGACGACCTGTACAAGGGTCATTTCACCACTGGCGTGCAGCGTCCAGACGTGGATCTGCTGGCTTTCCGGGCTGGCGGTATAGACTGTCTGTTTCATGACTTAACTTTCCTCCTGACGTCGTAAGTAAGCATCATAAGGCTGGCTCACGGTCGCGGGCTATTTTGCGCTACGGCGTGAGCGGTGTACCATCGGAACGAACCTTATGAATAATGACTGGAACCCTAAATGAGTTATCGCGTAATTGCTCTCGATCTCGATGGCACCCTGCTGACACCGCAAAAAACCATTCTTCCGGAATCTATTACGGCCCTTCAGCACGCCCGCGAAGCCGGCGCGAAAGTGGTTATCGTAACGGGTCGCCATCATGTCGCCATACATCCTTTTTATCAGGCACTGGCTCTGGATACACCTGCAATTTGCTGTAATGGCACTTACTTGTATGATTATCATGCAGAAAAGGTTCTGGCGTCCGATCCTCTTCGCCCGGAACAGGCCGCTCAAATGGTAGATTTGCTCACCGCGCACCGGGTGCATGGCCTGATGTACGTAGACGATGCGATGCTTTATCTGGAAAGCTCGGAGCATGTGAAAGCCCACGTTGCCCGTACCCAGAATTGGGCGCAATCATTACCTGAAAGTCAGCGTCCGGTTTTCCGCAGCGTGCCTTCACTGAAAGAAGCCGCGCAGGAGGTGAAGTCCATCTGGAAATTCGCCCTGACTGACTCAGACATTCCCAAACTCAAGCAGTTTACCTCTGAAGTAGAACGCGAGCTGGATCTGTCCTGCGAATGGTCCTGGCACGATCAGGTTGACGTCGCTCAGCGGGGCAACAGCAAAGGCGCACGCCTGGCACAGTGGGTGAAGTCTCAGGGAATGTCGATGGATCAGGTGATTGCGTTTGGCGATAACTATAACGATCTGAGCATGCTGGAAAGCGCCGGGATGGGCGTCGCGATGGGGAATGCGGACGAGGCGATAAAATCGCGTGCCGATATGACCATCGGCACCAATCTCGAAACCGGCATCGCCGAAACGCTGTACAAGTACGTGCTGTAATCAGGCCGTAATCGACACGCTTTTCACCTGCGCATACAGCCACTGACCGGGCTTCACCGCCAGTTCATCCCGGGCCCAGGGGCTGATGCGCGCCCACAGCGTGCGGGAACCCACCTCGAGCTGAACCTCCACCTGCCCTTCGTCATCAAAGCACTGGGCGACCCTGGCCCGCAGCACGTTACGAATACTGCTGTTCACCGGCGGCTGAAGCACCAGGGAGACGTCCGAAGCCTGAATGCGAATACGCAGCGGGGCCTGCACCGGCTTGTCGATTTTATTCACCCAAAGATGCTGATCGCCGAGGGCGAGCGCCGTCATGGCGTAGTGGGGATGGTGTTCCAGCACGGTGACTTTCAGCACGCTACTTTGCTGCTCTCTAGGCAGCCACGGATGCATCACGCTGCTGCCCCAAACCTCTTCAAGATTCCCGAACGCCTTCACGTTTCCCGCATCCAGCACCAGTACTTTGTCCGCCAGATGTAAAATCTCCTCCAGCGAATGGCTCACGTACAGCATCGGAATATTAATCTCACGCGCCAGACGCTGGAGATAAGGCAGCAGCTCGCGTTTGCGTGGGATGTCCAGCGAGGCCAGCGGCTCATCCAGCAGCAATAGCTCAGGTGCGGTTAACAGCGCGCGGCCAATGGCAACTCGCTGCTTTTCGCCCCCGGACAGGCTCCACGGGAAACGTTCCAGCAAATCTTCGATGCCGAGCAGTGCCACCAGCTTGTCGAACTGGCCAGCCATGCTTTTTGCCATGCCATATTTTAGATTGCCGCGAACACGGTAGTGCGGAAACAGTCGCGCATCCTGGAATACGTAGCCAACGCGGCGTTTTTCCGGCGGCAGATACAGCTTTTTGTCCGCGTCGGTTAGCACACGATTGTTGAGGACTATCCGCCCCTGCTCCGGCCGGGTCAGGCCGCTAATCGCATTGATTAATGACGTTTTTCCCGCGCCCGACACGCCGAAAACGGCGGTGATGCCCTGGCCCGGTAGGGTTTCATTAATTTCCAGCCGATGCGTGCCAAGCGTTTGAATAAAGTTAAGCTCCAGCATCAGCTTGCTCCCATGCGTTTACGGCTTACTCGCGCCAGCCATTCAGCCACCAGCAGCGAAGCCATCGCCAGCGCAATGGCAATCAGGCACAAACGCGCGGCTGCGCTTTCCCCGCCGGGCGTCTGAATCAGGGTATACATCGCCGAAGGCAGCGTCCGTGTTTCACCGGGAATATTGGAAACGAAGGTGATCGTCGCGCCGAACTCGCCGAGTGAACGGGCAAATGCCAGCACGGTACCGGCAATAATACCCGGCAGCGTTAACGGTAAAGTGATAGTGCAGAAGACACGCCAGCGCCCTGCGCCCAGCGTTCTTGCCGCCTGTTCAAGGCGGATATCAACGCCTTCGAGCGCCAGGCGAATCGCACGAACCATCAGCGGGAACGACATGACCGCCGCCGCCAGCACCGCGCCACGCCAGCTAAAGGCAAAGGTAATGCCAAACCAGTCATACAGCCAGGCGCCGATAAACCCGCGGCGGCCAAAGGCCACTAATAACAGATAGCCCACCACCACCGGCGGCAGGACTAAGGGAAGATGAATCAGGCTGTCGAGCAAGGCTTTGCCCGGGAAGCGGCAACGCACCAGTACCCAGGCAAAGAAGATCCCGATGGGAAGGCTAAACAGTACCGCAATGGATGAGACTTTTAGGCTCAGCAGTACCGCCTGCCATTCGGGATCGCTCAATATCATTGTTTCGTCGTAAATCCGTATTTTTGGAAGACTTTCGCCGCTTCCGGTCCTTTCAGATAGCTATAGAACGCGGTCACTGACGGGTTATCGTGGCCTTTAACGATCGCAATCGGGTATTCCACCTTTTTGTGGGAAGCTTCCGGGAAGGTACCCACAACTTTCACGCCTTTTCCGGCCACGGCATCAGAGCCGTAAACAATACCCAGCGGGGCTTCGTCACGCTGAACAAGAGCCAGCGCACCGCGAACGTCTTCGGCCGGAGCAAGTTTACTGGATAAAGTGTCCCACGCGCCCAGTTTTTGCAGCGCTTCTTTGGCGTAAATCCCCGCTGGCACGTGGTCAGGATCGCCCACCGCCAGACGACCGCCTTTTAGCAACGAGGCCCAGTCAGTTTTCGCGTCAATGGCGATGTCGCCCTGCTTGCTGGCAGTCGGGGCTACCACCACCAGGCTGTTGCCCAGCAGCGTTTCACGGGTATCCGTTTTGATGGTGTCTTTCTCAACAGCATAATCCATCCATTTCTGATCGGCAGAAATAAACAGATCGGCAGGCGCCCCGGCTTCAATCTGGCGAGCCAGAGTAGAAGACGAAGCAAAAGAAGAGGCAATCTCAACCTTCTTCTCTGTCTGATATTGCGCCGCAATATCCTGCATCGCATTGGTTAACGACGCCGCCGCGAAGACGGTAATTTTGTTTCCTTCAGCCAGCGCCTGGCCTGCCAGAGAAACCGATAAAGCCGCGCCCAGGGCGAGGCGAACCCAACTTTGATTCATGTTTTCACTCCGTTTGTTTCGTTATGTAAGCTGAAATATAACGATTGCCAGGCGGAAGATACAGAATTTATCGGCAGAAAGGAGAAGGGCTTTAAGGTTCTTGACGGAGATCAACAGAAAGGCGGCGAGTGCGGGGCTAAGGCGGCAGAAAGAGAAAACCCGGCGAATGCCGGGCTTTCAGGGAATCAGTGATGCTGTTTCGGCTGTTGGTCGCGATGACCGACTTTTGAAAAGACGTTAAACACTTCACCCAATCCATAGATGAGACCCAGGATCACTGCCATCACAACCGGCACCATGACCACGGCAAACACCAGGCTTTTCAATAACTCGAACATAGTTGCCTCCGGCAAAAGCGAGAATGATTATTCTAGCGGCAGTTGAGAAAAACGCACTCTCCTTTTGTGCCATTTGCCCGGATCGGCACAATAGAGGAAAATAAGGGTTTTTCTGGCACGGAGAGACCATGCAAGCTGAAATTTTGTTAACGCTGAAACTCCAGCAGCGGCTGTTCGCCGACCCGCGACGCATCGCGCTGCTCAAGCAAATTCGTCATACAGGCTCTATTAGCCAGGGGGCGAAACTGGCGGGAATCAGCTACAAAAGCGCCTGGGATGCCATTAACGAAATGAACCAGCTGGCAGAATCAAGCCTGGTCGACCGTGCTACGGGTGGCAAAGGCGGCGGCGGCGCGGTACTCACCCGCTACGGCGAGCGTCTTATTCAGCTCTACGACCTGCTGGCGCAAATTCAGCAAAAAGCGTTTGACGTTTTGCAGGATGATGCCCTGCCGCTGGACAGCCTGCTTGCCGCCATTTCCCGCTTTTCACTGCAAACCAGCGCCCGCAACCAGCTGTTCGGTACCGTGCTCAAACGCGATGACGAGCAGGTTCAGCAGCACGTTGATATTCTGCTGGCGGACGGTGAAACGCGCCTGAAAGCGGCCATTACGCGCCAAAGTGCGGAGCGACTTGGGCTGGACGAAGGCAAAGAAGTTCTGGTGCTGATTAAAGCGCCGTGGATAGACATCGCCGCGGATGCCAGTGCGGCAGGAAATGCAGATAACCAGCTGCCGGGCAAAATCAGCAGCATTGAGCAGGGTAAAGAGCAAACCGAAGTCCTGGTTCAGCTTGCCGACGGCCAGACGCTTTGTGCGACCCTGCCGAATCTCCACGTCGAGCAGCAGGCGCTGGCGGAAGGTGCTGAGGTCACAGCATATTTCAATGCAGATCGGGTGATCGTCGCCACACTCTGCTAAAAGCAGCGTTCTCATTGACATCGACGCGGACAGGTCGTATTCCTGTAGCCTTATCGCTGCAAAAAATGGGATAAAACATGTCTGCGTTGCAAATTTCGCAAGGTACGTTTCACCTTAGCGACACAAAAACCCTTACCCTGAACAATCTTACTCTGCGCGCCGGCGAGAGCTGGGCGTTTGTTGGCGCGAATGGCAGCGGAAAATCTGCCCTTGCTCGCGCTCTGGCCGGCAGCCTGCCGGTAATGAAAGGCGAACGCCGCTGCGACTTCACCCGTATCGCCCACCTCTCTTTTGAACAGCTGCAAAAGCTGGTCAGCGACGAATGGCAGCGCAATAACACCGATATGCTGAGCGTCGACGAAGATGACACCGGCCGCACCACCTCAGAAATCATCCAGGATGAGGTCGTGGACGAAGCCCGCAGCCGCGAACTTGCTACGCTGTTTGGCATTGAACATTTACTCACTCGCCGCTTCAAATATCTGTCGACGGGTGAAACGCGCAAAACCCTGCTTTGCCAGGCGCTGATGTCGGAACCGGAACTGCTGATCCTTGATGAGCCGTTTGACGGGCTGGACGTGAAGTCTCGCCAACAATTGGCTGACCTTCTGGCACAGCTGAGCGCTCAGGGCTATACCCTGGTGCTGGTGCTCAACCGGTTTGATGAGATCCCGGATTTTGTGCAATTTGCCGGCGTGCTGGCAGACTGCACGCTGACGGAAAGCGGTGAAAAGCAGGCCCTGCTGGAACAGGCGCTCATCGCGCAATTAGCCCATAGCGAAAAGCTGGCTGGCGTGGCGCTTCCCGAGGCAGACGATCCCTCGGCCCGCTATACCCTGCCCGGGCAGCAACCGCGAATTGTGCTCAAAGACGGCGTGGTGGAATACAACGATCGCCCCATCCTGCACAAGCTTAGCTGGACGGTTAACCCAGGCGAACACTGGCAGATTGTTGGGCCTAACGGCGCCGGAAAGTCGACATTGCTCAGCCTGATCACCGGCGATCACCCACAGGGTTATAGCAACGATTTGACGCTGTTTGGCCGCCGTCGCGGCAGCGGTGAAACGATTTGGGATATCAAGAAACACATCGGCTATGTCAGCAGCAGCCTGCACCTGGACTACCGGGTTAGCACCACCGTTCGCAACGTTATTCTTTCGGGCTATTTCGACTCGATTGGGATTTATCAGGCTGTTTCAGATCGCCAGCAAAAGCTGACCCGAGAATGGCTGAACATGCTGGGGATGGATAACGCCACCGCCGACGCTCCTTTCCACAGCCTCTCGTGGGGCCAGCAGCGCCTGGCGTTAATTGCCCGCGCGCTGGTTAAACACCCGACGCTGCTAATTCTGGACGAGCCTCTGCAAGGCCTGGATCCGCTGAACCGGCAGCTGATCCGCCGCTTTGTCGACATTTTGATTGGCGAAGGAGAAACACAGCTGCTGTTTGTTTCTCACCACGCCGAAGATGCCCCGCAATGCATTACCCACCGGCTGACCTTCGTGCCGGATGAGGATAAATACGGCTATCAGATAGAAAATATTCTTCCCGCATAATCCTGCAAGGCGCTACGGCGCCTTTTTATATTCTGCCACATGCAGACTTTCGGAATAGACGCACGCTTTCATCTTTACGCATTTGTTTTACAATGCGTTACGCCCTTTTGATTCACGGTAAACAACACAGTGTAAACGATACCACTAATCTAGCACATATCACATTTTTCGGCTCTCTGTTATGCTATGGTTATCTTAACCCATAGGCTATATGGAGCGAAAAATGAGAGTTCTGGTTACAGGTGGTAGCGGTTACATTGGAAGTCATACCTGCGTGCAGTTACTGCAAAACGGGCACGACGTAGTGATCCTCGACAACTTGTGCAACAGCAAGCGCAGCGTACTGCCGGAGATTGAACGCCTCGGCGGTAAGCACCCGCTTTTCATCGATGGCGATATTCGCGACGAAGCGCTGCTGGCAGAAATTTTCCACGATCATCGCATTGATGCCGTCATCCATTTTGCCGGCCTGAAAGCCGTCGGTGAATCGGTGAACAAGCCGCTGGAATACTACGATAACAACGTTACCGGCACGCTGCGCCTTATCACCGCTATGCGCGCAGCTAACGTAACTAACTTTATCTTCAGCTCCTCCGCCACCGTCTACGGCGATCAGCCCAAAATCCCTTATGTGGAAAGCTTCCCTACCGGTAAGCCTGCCAGCCCTTACGGCCAAAGCAAGCTGATGGTTGAGCAAATTCTTACCGACCTGCAGAAAGCACAGCCGAACTGGAGCGTGGCCTTACTGCGCTATTTCAACCCGGTTGGCGCACATCCGTCAGGCGACATGGGCGAAGATCCGCAAGGCATTCCTAACAACCTGATGCCTTACATTGCGCAGGTTGCCGTCGGCCGCCGCGACTCGCTGGCTATTTTTGGCAACGACTACCCAACCGAAGACGGTACTGGCGTGCGTGACTACATCCACGTGATGGATCTCGCCGACGGCCACGTCGCCGCTATGCAGGCGCTGAACGGTAAGCCTGGCGTCCATATTTACAACCTCGGCGCGGGCGTCGGCAGCAGCGTACTTGACGTTGTGAACGCGTTCAGCAAAGCCTGCGGCAAGCCGGTGAACTACCACTTTGCCCCGCGCCGCGATGGCGACCTGCCTGCCTACTGGGCAGACGCCACCAAAGCCGATAAAGAACTCAACTGGCGTGTCAGCCGTTCGCTGCAAGAGATGGCAGATGATACCTGGCGCTGGCAGTCACGCCACCCCCAAGGTTATGAAGACTAAGGATATGTGATGGAGCAGTTTAACCCGGTCGATCACCCGCATCGCCGCTATAACCCCCTGACGGGTCAATGGATTCTGGTTTCGCCACATCGGGCGAAGCGTCCCTGGCAGGGCGCACAGGAAACGCCAGCGCAAGACAAACTCCCGGAGCACGATCCGGACTGTTTCCTTTGCCCTGGCAACACGCGCGTCACCGGGGATAAAAACCCTGATTACGCCGGCACTTTCGTTTTTACCAACGATTTCGCCGCGCTGATGACGGACACGCCCGATGCGCCAGCCAGCCATGACCCACTGATGCGTTGCGAAAGCGCGCGGGGTACCAGCCGGGTTATCTGCTTCTCTCCCGACCACAGCAAAACGCTGCCGGAGCTCTCGCTTCCTGCTCTGGAAGAAGTGGTAAATACCTGGCAGCAGCAAACCGCAGAGCTGGGGCAGACATATCCGTGGGTTCAGGTCTTCGAGAATAAAGGCGCAGCAATGGGCTGCTCAAACCCACATCCTCACGGACAGGTTTGGGCGAACAGTTTTTTGCCTAACGAAGTTGCCCGTGAAGACGCTCTACAACGTGAATATTTCGCCCACCGGGGCACGCCTATGCTGCTGGATTACGTTCAGCGCGAACAGGCAGACGGCAGCCGCACCGTGGTTGAAACCGAACACTGGCTGGCCGTTGTCCCTTACTGGGCAGCCTGGCCATTCGAAACCCTGCTGCTGCCCAAAACGCAGGTATTACGTATCACCGACTTAAGCGCGGAACAAAGCGCTGACCTGGCGCTGGCGCTGAAAAAGCTCACCAGCCGCTATGACAACCTGTTCCAGTGCTCTTTCCCGTATTCCATGGGCTGGCACGGTGCGCCGTTTAACGGTGAAGACAACCAGCACTGGCAGCTTCATGCCCATTTCTATCCGCCGCTGCTGCGCAGCGCCACGGTGCGTAAATTTATGGTCGGCTACGAAATGCTGGCCGAAACGCAGCGCGATTTAACCGCAGAGCAAGCCGCAGAACGCTTGCGTGCCGTCAGTGATATCCATTTCCGCCAGTCAGGAGCGTTATTATGAGTCTGAAAGAGAACACCCAACGTCTGTTTGCTGCACAATTTGGCTACCAGGCAACCCACACCATTCAGGCTCCGGGCCGCGTTAACCTGATTGGCGAGCATACCGATTACAACGACGGTTTTGTCCTGCCCTGTGCCATCGATTATCAGACGGTTATCAGCTGTGCGAAACGTGATGACCGCACCGTGCGGGTGATTGCTGCCGATTATGACAACCAGCAGGACAGCTTCTCTCTGGATGCCCCTATCGTGAAGCACGAAACCCAGCAGTGGGCGAATTATGTCCGCGGCGTGGTGAAACATCTGCAGAAGCGCGATAACAACTTTTCCGGCGTGGATATGGTGATAAGCGGTGACGTGCCGCAAGGTGCCGGGCTAAGCTCTTCCGCGTCGCTGGAAGTAGCCGTGGGCAAAGTTATCCAACATCTTTACCACCTGCCGCTTGATGGCGCGCAGCTGGCGCTCAATGGCCAGGAAGCGGAGAACCAGTTTGTCGGTTGCAACTGCGGCATCATGGACCAGCTGATTTCCGCCCTTGGTAAAAAAGATCACGCGCTGCTGATCGACTGCCGCTCTCTCGGCACAAAAGCCGTTTCGATGCCAAAAGGCGCCGCGGTGGTGATCGTCAACAGCAACTTTAAGCGCACGCTGGTTGGCAGCGAATACAATACCCGCCGCGAACAGTGCGAAACCGGCGCTCGCTTCTTTAGCCAAAAAGCGCTGCGTGACGTCGACCTGGCAAAATTCAACGAAGTGGCGCATGAGCTGGATCCAATCGTTGCTAAACGCGTTCGTCACGTGCTGACCGAAAATATCCGTACTGTGGAAGCCGCTGACGCGCTGGCCAAAGGCGACCTTGTCCGAATGGGCCAGCTAATGGCCGAGTCACACGTCTCCATGCGCGATGACTTCGAAATTACCGTGCCACAAATCGACACCCTCGTGGACATCATCAAAGCCACGATTGGCGAGAAAGGCGGCGTACGCATGACCGGCGGCGGCTTTGGGGGCTGCATCGTCGCGCTGGTGCCAGAGGACCTGGTTCCGGCCGTTAAGCAGGCGGTAGAAGAGCAGTACGAAAACAAAACGGGCATTAAAGAAACGTTCTACGTTTGCAAAGCCTCCGAAGGAGCGGGTCAATGCTAAAAGAGACCCCGAATCTGGCGCCGGACGGCCAGCCGTTTCGTCTTATCACTCTGCGTAACGGCGCAGGGATGGTGGTTACGCTGATGGACTGGGGCGCGACCTTGCTCTCCTGCCGCGTGCCGCTAAAAGACGGCAGCATCCGGGAGACGCTGCTGGGCTGCGCTTCGCCGGAGCACTATCTGCAGCAAAGCGCCTTTATGGGCGCGACCGTCGGACGCTACGCTAACCGTATTGCGGGAGGGAAGCTCACCGTTGGCGGCGAGACGCTCCAGCTTGACGTTAACCAGGGCGAAAACCAGCTTCACGGCGGGCCGGAAGGCTTTGACAAGCGCCGCTGGCGTATTGCCGTTCAAAATGAGCAGGAAGTGATTTACGAACTGGACTCATGCGATGGCGACCAGGGTTTCCCCGGCAAACTGCACGCGACGGCCCGTTACGCCCTGACGGAAGATAACCGCATTAGCATCGAGCTTCGTGCCACCGTCGATAAGCCCTGCCCGGTCAACCTCACCAACCACGCCTACTTCAATCTGGACAGCGTTCAGAACGACGTTCGTCAGCATAAGCTTCAGCTGCTGGCCGACAGCTACCTGCCGGTTGAAGCGAACGGCTTACCCGCAGGTGACCTGAAAAAAGTTGGCGGCAGCAGCTTTGACTTCCGTGAGCCAAAACCCATCGGACAGGATTTTCTGAACGATGCCGATCAGCAGGCCACCAAAGGCTATGACCACGCTTTCCTGCTGCAGGCAAAAGGCGATCTCAGCCAGCCGGTGGCCCGGGTCTGGTCAGCGGACGGCGAGCTGGAAATGGTGGTCTATACGACGGCACCGGCGCTACAGTGCTATACAGGCAACTATCTGGCAGGCACGCCAGCGCGCGATCGGGAAAGCTACAGCGACTGGAATGGTGTGGCGCTGGAAAGCGGGTTCTTACCGGACAGCCCAAACCACCCGGAATGGCCGCAGCCGAGCTGCTGGCTAAAACCAACGGAAGCTTACCTCAGCATCACGGAATATCAGTTCCTGCCTCGCTAACGTTCATTGCCCTTTTCATTAAGGGCAATTTCTCGCCAAATCGCTGACTTTACCGCCAAATCACGCCAAAAATATAACAACCTTTTACAACCACCTTACACTCCACGCGCTTTTTCGCTATGTTAAACGTTTATCATTGCCGTGGCTTATGGCGCGGCAATATAATGATAATTGTTATCATTAATCCCAGGCTCATTAAGGAGTAAATCATGGCTGTTACAAAGCTGGTTCTGGTTCGTCACGGCGAAAGCCAGTGGAACAACGAAAACCGCTTCACCGGTTGGTATGATGTTGATCTGTCTGATAAAGGGCGTACCGAAGCTAAAGCTGCCGGTAAGCTGCTGAAGGACGAAGGCTTCACCTTCGACTTCGCTTACACGTCTGTGCTGAAACGTGCCATCCACACCCTGTGGAACATCCTCGATGAACTTGACCAGGCCTGGCTGCCGGTCGAGAAATCCTGGAAACTGAACGAGCGCCACTACGGTGCCCTGCAGGGTCTGAACAAAGCTGAAACCGCTGAAAAATACGGTGACGAGCAGGTTAAACAGTGGCGTCGTGGTTTTGCCATCACCCCACCTGAGCTGTCTAAAGACGACGAGCGCTTCCCAGGCCACGATCCACGTTACGCAAAACTGACCGACAGCGAGCTGCCAACCACCGAAAGCCTGGCGCTGACCATCGACCGCGTAACGCCGTTCTGGAATGAATCCATTCTGCCACGCATGAAATCCGGTGAGCGCGTTATCGTTGCGGCTCACGGCAACTCCCTGCGTGCGCTGGTAAAATATCTGGATAACCTGAGCGAAGATGAGATCCTCGAGCTGAATATCCCGACCGGCGTGCCGCTGGTTTATGAGTTTGATGAGAACTTCAAACCGCTGAAACGTTACTACCTGGGCAACGCTGACGAAATCGCAGCCAAGGCCGCAGCGGTAGCAAACCAGGGTAAAGCGAAGTAATTCGCCGCCCATAAAAAAAGGCGTGGTATGCACCACGCCTTTTTTATTGCTCAAATCAGGCCATTAGCCGCGACGAGCCTTTACCGCATCGGCAAGCTTGCGCAGCGCCACTTCGGTATCTTCCCAGCCAATGCAGGCATCGGTCACGCTTTTGCCGTAGACCAGCGGTTCACCGCTCTCCAGGTTTTGGTTACCTTCTACCAGATGGCTTTCAATCATCACGCCGATGATGGCCTTCTCGCCCCCGGCAATCTGGCCGCAAACGTCGTCAGAAACGTCCATCTGCTTTTTAAACTGTTTGCTGCTGTTTGCGTGACTGAAGTCGATCATCACCTGGGGCTCAAGACCTGCTTTAACCAGGCCAGACTTCACCTCTTCCACATGTTTCGCGCTGTAGTTAGGCTCTTTGCCCCCGCGCAGAATAATGTGGCAATCGCCGTTACCGCTGGTGTTGACGATGGCGGAGTGACCCCACTTCGTCACGGACAGGAAGCAGTGCGGTGCGCCTGCGGCATTGATGGCATCAATTGCCACTTTGATCGTACCGTCGGTGCCGTTTTTAAAGCCAACCGGGCAAGACAGGCCTGAGGCCAGCTCACGGTGAACCTGCGACTCGGTAGTACGCGCGCCGATTGCTCCCCAGCTCATCAGATCCGCAAGGTACTGCGGGGTTATCATATCAAGGAATTCCCCTGCAGCCGGCAGGCCAGAATCGTTGATATCCAGCAGCAGCTTGCGCGCGATGCGCAGACCATCGTTAATCTGGTAGCTGCTGTCCATATGCGGATCGTTAATCAGGCCTTTCCAGCCTACGGTTGTACGCGGCTTTTCAAAGTAAACACGCATAACCACTTCCAGCTCGCCCTGAAGCTCTTCACGCAGCGCCAGCAGGCGTGCGCCGTACTCTTTGGCAGCCTTCGTGTCGTGAATGGAGCAAGGGCCAATCACCACCAGCAGGCGATCGTCGCTGCCTTTAAGGATTTTGTGAATCGCTTTGCGGGCCTGAGAGACGGTGTGGGCAGCTTTTTCAGTGGCGGGGAATTTTTCCAGCAGCGCTACAGGGGGGAGAAGCTCGTTAATCTCTTTGATTCTTAAGTCGTCGTTCTGATAATTCATGATAGTTCCGGAGTCATCCTGATATTTTTCTTCGTTGCAATCCTTTCAATCTAACTCGCATAACCACAAGTGTAAACGGGCTTTTACACTTCTCACAGATTAATCCTGAAAACTCGAAAAAAACAGCGGAAACATGGCGAACACTCTCCTGCTAACTACACTTTCCAACTGTTAACGCTGAAAAATATTAAATTTTCAATATTGAATACTATTTTGAAAATTAAAGCCCGGTGCAGACTGCTGCCCTGCAGGATTTTTCAGCATTTTGCACTGCACTGTTGGACGAAGTTATCCAGCAATAACGACCAGAACAGGAGCACTATATGAAAAAATTAACCACGCTGCTACTAACCGCCACGCTGACCCTGGGCAGCGGAATCGTTTATGCCGCCGACTCAACGTCGAGCGCAAACAACGGGCAGGCAAACGCCAGCGCCGAAGCAGGCCAGGTCGCGCCTGACGCGCACCAGAAAGTTGCTCCAAACGGAGTAAGTAATGACAAAATCAACGGCTCTCACCATAAAATGAGCAAAAGCGAAGTGCATAAAAACAGTATGTGCAAAGATGGACGCTGCCCTGATACCAACAAAAAAGTTGAGACCGGCAGCGGACAAGACGTGAACAAGAAAGTCGACGGCACTTCGCAGTAATATCCCGATGAAAGAGAGTTGTAAGAGAGCCGGACGGCTCTCTTTTTTTATCAGCATCTTTCAACTAGTTGAAGCCAGGAAGCGGTTATAATTAGCTCACCGTGACTGATATTTGTGAGAGATTATGGCGCATTCACACCAACACACCCCCTCCGACAGTAACGCAAAACGCCTGTTGTTTGCCTTTCTTATCACGGCGATTTTCATGGTTGCCGAAGTTATCGGTGGCCTGCTTTCCGGCTCGCTTGCCCTGCTGGCCGACGCCGGACATATGCTAACCGATGCAGCCGCCCTGCTGTTTGCCCTGCTGGCCGTGCATTTTTCCCGTCGCCCGCCTGACGCCCGGCACACTTTTGGCCTGCTGCGCCTCACCACGCTCGCCGCATTTGTGAACGCTATTGCACTGGTGGTTATCACCATCCTGATCGTCTGGGAAGCGATTCAGCGCTTCTCAAACCCCCAACCAATTGCGGGCTGGGCGATGTTGACTATCGCCATCGCCGGACTGCTGGCGAACCTGGTCTCTTTCTGGATCCTGCACGGTGGCAGCGGCGAGAAAAATCTTAACGTCCGCGCGGCGGCACTCCATGTTCTTGGCGATTTATTGGGTTCAGTGGGGGCCATTGTGGCGGCGGTGGTGATTCTCTGGACTGGCTGGACACCTATCGATCCGATCCTCTCGGTGCTGGTTTCCTGCCTGGTATTGCGCAGCGCCTGGAGCCTGCTGAAAGAGAGCGTTAATGAACTGCTGGAAGGTGCACCGAGCGCCATTGATATTGCCGCTCTGAAACGTAATCTGTCACGCTCGATACCGGAAGTGCGTAACGTGCATCACGTCCATATCTGGCTGGTTGGAGAGAAACCGTTGATGACGCTGCATGTTCAGGTCGTACCGCCCCACGATCACGATGCCCTGCTGGAGCGTATACATCACTTTCTGGAGCACGAGTACCAGATAGAACATGCCACGGTACAGATGGAGTATCAGGTTTGCCATGGGCCAGACTGTGACCTGAACGAGCATGACCATCCTGCCGGCCATGCTCATCATCATCATTGATCAGGAGAAGGCGCGCGAGCCCGACTGCCGCGCGCTTTTAATCCACATCCGGCTACCGTTTAGCGCAATAAAGGTCAGGATGAGATATTCCAGCGACATCGCATAAACACCCTGCAGCGCAAAGATAACAACGCTTATCACATTGATGATTGTCCACAGCAGCCAGTTTTCCACATACTTACGCGTCATCAGGATCATGGCCACAATCGACAGCACCATCATGCATGAATCCCAGAAGGGGTAAGCATCCGGCTGGAGTTCTGGCAGGGTAACGTTCATTCCCAGGCTCTGCATCACGGTCACGGCAATCCGGGTGAGGAAAGCAAAGACCGGGTCGATGAATATCGTCATCAATCCAATCGACGCAATGATAATTACCAGCCAGGCAATAGCCTTAGGCAAGGGAAGCCAGCGGATTTGCAGTAACGACTGATTATTGCTGCTTTGCCGTGACCACGCATACCAGCCGTAAATATTCGCCACGAAAAAGAACAGCTGCAGCAGCAGGCTGGCGTAGAGCTGGATTTGAAAGAAAATGATGGCAAACAGCGTGACGTTGATTAGCCCGAAAGCGTAGTTCCCAATTTTCTCCAGGCTGGCAAGCCAGATGCAAAGCAAACCCGCCAGCGTCCCCACCGCCTCAATCCATGATAAGTCGTACCCGCCCGCCCCAATGGGAATGTGGACGAGAATATTCTGCGTGCTAAAAAAATCCATGTACTTCCCCAGAGCGTAATTATCTTACGCGTTGCCTTTTATCGTCCGACGTAACTCTGCCGCGAACTCGAGCATACGATTAAGCGGAACGAGAGCCCCTTCACGCAGCGCAGCGTCCACTTCTATGGTGTGCGCAGCGCCACCCTGCTCCAGTCCCTCAGCAATCGCTTTAAGCCCGTTCATTGCCATCCACGGACAATGTGCACAGCTGCGACAGGTTGCCCCTTCCCCTGCAGTAGGAGCCTCCAGCAACTCTTTATCCGGACACGCCTGCTGCATTTTATAAAATATCCCGCGATCCGTTGCCACAATCAGCTGCTGATGAGGCAGCGTTTTTGCCGCGTTAATCAGCTGGCTGGTCGAGCCCACGGCATCGGCCATATCAACCACCGCCTGCGGCGACTCAGGGTGTACCAATACGGCTGCATTAGGGTACAGCGCCTTCATGCGTGCCAGGGCCTGAGTTTTAAATTCATCATGAACAATACAGGCCCCCTGCCAGCACAGCACATCAGCCCCGGTCTGCTTTTGAACGTAGCCGCCAAGATGGCGATCGGGCGCCCAGATAATTTTTTCTCCCAGACTATCCAGATGTTCAATCAGCTCAACGGCAATACTGGACGTAACCACCCAGTCGGCCCGGGCCTTTACCGCCGCAGAGGTATTAGCATAGACGACGACGGTACGATCGGGGTGCTGGTCGCAGAACGCGTTGAATGCCTCAATCGGGCAGCCCAGATCCAATGAACACTCGGCATTGAGGGTTGGCATCAAAATTGTTTTCTCAGGGCTGAGGATTTTCGCCGTTTCCCCCATAAAACGAACGCCCGCCACCAGCAGCGTAGAAGCTGGATGGTTAGCGCCAAAGCGAGCCATCTCAAGCGAGTCAGAGATACAACCGCCCGTCTCTTCTGCGAGAGACTGGATTTCCGGGTCAGTGTAGTAGTGAGCCACCATCACCGCATTCCGCTCTTTGAGCAGGCGCTTAATTTTTTCACGATAGAACTGCTTTTCGTCCCCGCTTAGCGGAGCTGGTTTAGGTGGAAATGGATAAATCGCCGTTTCCGGATCAAATATTACGCTCATCATGCAATCTCGTTTTACTGACTTAACATAACAGGCCGTATTAAGCGTGATTTACGCTATTACCTGCATTCACTGTTTTATATGCTAAACAAAATAGCGAAATTTAATCAAAATGTCGTGAGGAATTGCCTGGTGCTGTGAGAGAAAAAGAAAATGAGGAAGGCTGTGTTTGATAAGCGTGATTTTTCAAATCGCAGATAGCAAAAAGGCGCCTTTAGGGCGCCTTTCTACATTGGTGGGTCGTGCAGGATGATTATCACCCTCTGGGCCGTTGTTATCACAACGTTGTTTCGCTTTCGCTCAACTCGAACCTGCTGCAGGCTCGAACCCTTCCCGAATCGCAGATAGCAAAAAGGCGCCTTTAGGGCGCCTTCCTACATTGGTGGGTCGTGCA
>NZ_JACARU010000089.1:0-30033 GCF_013386425.1 Cedecea sp. P7760
ATAAATAAATTCAATGTCGCGCCTGGCATCAAATATGCTAATCATGTATATACAAGCAAACGAAAAAATGACATGGTATTTTTCGTGAGCATTTCTCCGTTATCTCAAAACAAGGTGAACCCCCATGAAGAGTGAGTTTTCTCGTTATCGTGATGTTGAAATCAGGGCGCCACGCGGCACAAAGCTGAATGCAAAAAGCTGGCTGACGGAAGCCCCGCTGCGCATGCTGATGAATAATCTCGATCCGGATGTGGCTGAGAACCCGAAAGAGCTGGTGGTCTACGGCGGCATTGGTCGGGCAGCGAGAAACTGGGAATGCTTCGATAAAATGGTGGAGGCGCTGAAAGAGCTGAATGAGGACGAAACCCTGCTGGTGCAGTCCGGCAAGCCGGTTGGCGTCTTTAAAACCCACGCCAACGCGCCGCGCGTATTGATTGCTAACTCAAACCTGGTGCCGCACTGGGCAAACTGGGAACACTTTAACGAGCTGGACGCTAAAGGTCTGGCGATGTACGGCCAGATGACCGCCGGATCGTGGATTTACATCGGCAGCCAGGGCATCGTGCAGGGCACCTACGAGACCTTCGTCGAAGCGGGCCGCCAGCACTACAACGGCTCGCTGACCGGGCGCTGGGTGCTGACCGCAGGCCTGGGCGGCATGGGCGGCGCACAGCCTCTGGCCGCCACGCTGGCCGGTGCCTGTTCACTGAACATTGAATGCCAGCAGTCACGCATCGACTTCCGCCTGCGCACCGGTTATGTAGACGAACAGGCGAAAGATCTGGACGACGCCCTCGCCCGCCTCAAACGCTACACCAGCGAAGGTAAGGCCGTTTCTATCGCCCTGCACGGCAATGCGGCAGAAGTTCTGCCGGAGCTGGTAAAACGCGGCGTTCGCCCGGACATGGTGACCGACCAGACCAGCGCCCACGACCCGCTCAACGGCTACCTGCCCGTGGGCTGGAGCTGGGAAGAGTACCGCGAACGCGCCGCCGTTGAGCCTGCCGTGGTGACTCAGGCGGCGAAAGCTTCGATGGCAGAGCACGTGAAAGCGATGCTCGCCTTCCAGCAGCAGGGTATCCCAACCTTCGACTACGGCAACAACATACGCCAGATGGCAAAAGAGATGGGCGTGAGCAACGCGTTTGATTTCCCGGGCTTTGTTCCGGCCTATATTCGCCCACTGTTCTGCCGCGGCATCGGGCCTTTCCGCTGGGCCGCGCTTTCCGGCGACCCGGAAGATATCTACCGCACCGACGCCAAGGTCAAAGAGCTGATTCCGGACGATAAACACCTGCACCGCTGGCTGGACATGGCCAAAGAACGCATCAGCTTCCAGGGCCTGCCGGCGCGTATCTGCTGGGTCGGCCTGGGCCAGCGCGCCAGGCTGGGGCTGGCGTTTAACGAAATGGTCAGAAGCGGCGAGCTGTCTGCGCCTATCGTCATCGGCCGCGATCATCTTGACTCCGGCTCGGTGGCAAGCCCGAACCGCGAAACCGA
This sequence comes from Cedecea sp. P7760, assembly GCF_013386425.1. Lineage (NCBI taxonomy): Bacteria > Pseudomonadati > Pseudomonadota > Gammaproteobacteria > Enterobacterales > Enterobacteriaceae > Cedecea > Cedecea sp. P7760. The sequence continues at coordinate 1,501 of NZ_JACARU010000089.1, forward strand.
ATCAATGCAGGATGGCTCCGATGCCGTGTCCGACTGGCCGCTGCTGAACGCCCTGCTGAACACCGCCAGCGGCGCGACCTGGGTTTCCCTGCACCACGGCGGCGGCGTCGGCATGGGCTTCTCGCAGCACTCCGGCATGGTTATCGTCTGCGACGGCACCGACGAAGCGGCAGAGCGAATCGCCCGCGTGCTGAATAACGATCCGGCCACCGGCGTCATGCGCCATGCGGATGCGGGCTATGATATTGCTATTGAGTGTGCCAAAGAGCACGGCCTTAACCTGCCAATGCTGGCGAAATAGTTCCTCTGTGGCGCGGCACTCGCCGCGCCCTGTCCTGATGAGAGAGATCTTATGCGGATTTTATGGCGCAATTGCCACATCACCACCATGGCCAACGGCCACTACAATCTTATCGAAGATGCGGCTTTGCTAACCGAAGGCGGCAAAATTGCCTGGGTGGGCCCCTATAGCCAGCGTCCCGACCTGCCTTATGACGAAGAACGCGACCTGCACGGCAAACTGGTCACTCCCGGTCTTATCGACTGCCACACCCATAGCGTATTCGGCGGTAACCGCAGCCAGGAGTTTGAAATGCGCCTGAATGGTGCAACCTACGCTGACATTGCCGCGGCAGGCGGCGGCATCGCCAGCACGGTGAAGGCCACGCGTCAGGCGAGCGAAGCCGACCTGCTGAAAAGCGCCGGCCGCCGTATTAATGCGTTGCGCAAAGACGGCGTAACCACGCTGGAAGTGAAATCAGGCTACGGCCTCAGTTTTGAAGACGAACGCAAAATGCTGCGCGTGATCCGCCAGCTGGCGCAAAATCTGCCGCTGACGATTTACAGCACCTGCCTGGCTGCACACGCTCTGCCCCCGGAGTACAAAGACCGCAGCGACGACTTTATCACCGAGGTATGCGAGAACTGGTTACCCGCTTTGCATAACGAAGGGCTGGTCGACGCCGTGGATGCCTTTTGCGAACATCTGGCGTTTTCCGTCCCGCAGGTGGAACGCGTCTTTATGAAGGCCCATGAACTCGGGCTGCCGATCAAGCTTCACGCCGAACAGCTTTCGCTGCTGCACGGCGCGGGGCTTGCCGCCCGCCATAATGCGCTTTCTGCCGACCACCTCGAATATCTCTGCGAGGACGATATTGTGCTGATGGCCGGGCACGGGACGACCGCCGTCCTGCTGCCCGGAGCATTTTACTTCCTGCGCGAGACGCAAAAACCGCCGGTTTCGCTGCTGCGTAAACATCACGTGCCGATGGCTATTTCCAGCGATCTCAACCCCGGCACGTCGCCGGTACAGTCGCTGCGGCTGATGATGAATATGGCCTGTACGCTGTTTGGCCTGACGCCTGAAGAAGCGCTGGCAGGCGTGACGCTCAATGCGGCGCGAGCGTTGGGCATTAGCGATAAAGCCGGGTCGCTCGAAGCCGGTAAAGAAGCAAACTTTGTTGCCTGGGAGATAGAACATCCTGCCGAGCTCAGCTATTGGCTGGGCGGCTCGCTCTCCAAACAGGTTATCTATCAAGGTAAAGAGGTGTGGAATGATTAAGGGCTTTGAGCTTCATCAGGGTAAGCTGCCGCTGCTGATCAGCATGCCGCATCCCGGCACACAGTTAACGCCGGAAGTGGCGAACGGGCTGACCGGGCGGGCAAAAAAACTGGAAGATACCGACTGGCACATTCCAAAACTTTACCAGCCGATACGCGATCTGGGCGCCAGCATGCTCAGCGCCAACTACTCCCGCTACGTGGTTGATTTGAATCGCCCGTCAGACGATAAGCCGCTTTACACCACCGCCACCACCGGGCTGTACCCGGATATCTTTTTCGACGGTGAGCCGCTGTTTGAGGCCGGAAAATCTCCCAACGAGCAGGCCAGAGCCGACATCCTGACCAATATATGGCAGCCGTATCATCAGGCGCTTGCTCAGGAACTCGCCCGACTGAAAGAAACCTTCGGCTATGCGATCCTGTGGGATGCACATTCCATCAAGTCCGTAGTTCCTCGCCTGTTTGAAGGCCGCCTGCCGGACCTTAACTTCGGTACAGCAGACGGTGCCAGCTGTAACCCGGCGCTGAGCGCTGAACTCCTGAAAACTAGCGAGCATTTCAACGGCTACAGCAAAGTGCTTAACGGGCGCTTCAAGGGCGGCTACATTACGCGCCACTACGGCGCACCGGAGCAAAACATTCATGCCGTGCAGCTGGAAGTGGCGCAGTGCTGCTATATGAACGAAGAGAGCTTCGCCTGGTCAGCGGATAAAGGCGCGCAATTCCAGCGGTTGCTGACTCAACTGATAGAGACGGCGCTGGACTGGGGAAAACGTCACCACGGCTAGCCCTCTTGACTTAATTTGTTAAAAGCGTACTTTTCAGGACATGAAAACTATTCTGATCATCGTTCCTGACGGCGGCATGCTGTTCGAAGCCGCCGGTATCGCCGATATTCTGATGCAGGCCAATCGCCTGCATACGGAGGCCATCGCCGAACCTCGCTACCGCATCAGCATCGCTACTACTCAGCCTCATCACGTTGTGCACGGCATGTCCGGGCTCAACCTGCTGGCCGACCACCGGCTGGCAGACCTCGATCCCGACGAGCCCCGCGATACCATAATGATTACCGGCAAAGGCCAAAGCGAGCATGAAGGCAGCGCCGTGGTGGAGTGGATACGCCGCGCGGCACACAATGCTGACCGCATCGCCTCCGTCTGTGGCGGCGCGATGCTGCTAGCCCAGGCGGGGATACTGGACGGCCGCAGGGCAACCACCCACTGGCGAATGCTTGAGGAACTGCAGGCCAAATGGCCGCAAATTAAAGTTGAAGCTGGCCCGCTGTACATTCAGGACGGGCCGGTGTGGACGTCAGGCGGCGTGAGTTCCGGTTTCGATCTTACGCTGGCGCTGGTGGAGTCCGATTACGGTTTCACCCTCGCCCGCGACGTCGCTCAGGATTTAGTGATGTATTTACATCGCCCAGGCGGGCAGCTGCAGTTCAGCCGCTATCATCTGCGCCAGGCCGCCAACACCGGGCCTATAGGCCAGCTACAGGACTGGCTGCTGGATAACCTGGCGGACGATTTGTCGGTGGAGAAACTGGCAGAACGCGTGGCCATGAGCCCAAGGAATTTTACCCGCGTCTTTACCCGTGAAACCGGCGTTACGCCCGCTCGCTACGTGGAAGAGGCCAGGCTTGCCGCCGCACGTCATCATCTTGAACAGTCAACGGACACCCTGGAACGGGTCGCATCTGCAGCGGGCTTTGGCAGCGCGATCAATCTGCGCCGCGTTTTTGAGCGCCAGCTTCACCTTACGCCCGGAGAGTACCGCGAGCGCTTCCACTGCCGTAAATTGGCGTGAATTGATCCTTTTTTGTCATTTACGCCATTCCCCCCTGAGCATACTCTGACCCCAGACATTCAAGAGAAGGAGTGAATCATGGTTAAGGTCGGGATTAATGGTTTTGGCAGGATCGGACGTAACGTGCTGCGCGCCGCGCTGGGTAACCCGGAGATTGAGATTGTTGCTATCAACGATCTGACGGACAGTAAAACTCTCGCACACCTGCTCAAACACGACTCGCTGATGGGCAAACTACCCGCGCCGGTGGAGGCCTCAGAAGGCCAACTTCACGTTGACGGCAAGCCGGTTCGCGTCTTCAGCGAAAGAGATCCGGCGCAGATTCCGTGGCGCGAAGCTGGCGTAGATATCGTTATTGAAGCCACCGGATTTTTCACCAGCCGTGAAAAAGCAGAGGTTCACATTACCCACGGCGGCGCAAAACGCGTGATTATTTCTGCCCCAGGTAAAGATGACGACCTGACCATCGTGCTGGGCGTGAACCACGATAGCTACGATCCGCAGAAGCACTTTGTGGTCAGCAACGGCAGCTGCACTACCAACGGCCTCGCCCCTGCCGCTCAGGTTCTGCATCAGGCTTTTGGGATTGAACACGGGCTGATGAACACCACCCACGCCTACACCAACAGTCAGGCGCTGCACGACCAGCCGGAAAAAGACCTGCGCGGGGCGCGTGCGGCAGCTCTGTCGATTGTGCCCTACTCCAGCGGCGCGGCTAAAGCCCTCGGCAAAGTTATTCCTGAACTGGACGGCCGCCTGACCGGGTATTCCCTGCGCGTGCCGGTGCCGGTGGTGTCTATCGTCGATTTAACCGTCACGCTTAAACGTGATGTGACCGCGGAGGAAGTGAACGCGGCGTTCCGTAAGGCAGCAGAATCAGGCCCGCTGAAAAATATTCTGGGCTATAGCGATGAACCGCTGGTGTCCAGCGATTATCAGGGCGACCCGCGCTCTTCGATTATTGACGGGCTGTCTACGCTGGTGATTGGCGGTAACCTGGTCAAAATTCTGGCCTGGTACGACAACGAATGGGGCTTCTCGAATCGCCTTGTTGACCTTGCGTTACTGATGGATAAACGCGGCCTGTAAGGCCTAAAAAAGTAAAAAGCCAGCCTTTCGGCTGGCTTTTCTGTTACTTAAGCGAGTTCGCTATAGCGTTGAACATCAGGGAAGCTTCCAGCGGCTGCGCGCTGAAAGACGGCTCTGCCTTCGGCCAGGTAGACCACTGGACAATCACCAGCTTCTCTTTCTGGTTCACCATGATCATCTGCCCAAAAATCCCCAGCGCCCACATCGAGTCTTTACTTTCCAGGCCGTGCTTCGGCCCTACATTGCCCGCATTCGCCGGAACGCTGTTGTTCCACCATTCAAAACCGTAGCTGCCGTCCGGATGCGCGGCGGTGACGGATTTTTGCGCTTTATTCCAGTCACGAGCCTGTGACACCCAGCCATCAGGCAGCATTTTCTTGCCGTCCGGCAGCACGCCGTTGTTCATAATAAACAGACCAAATTTACCCCAGTCTTCGAGCGTGGCGTTGAAGCCATGTGCGCCGACATCATGCTTGCCTGGCTGATAGCTGTGCCACACGCCGTCGTGCGTCATGCCGTAAGGCTGCCAGATGGCCTCCTGAAGGTTTTGCGCCAAAGATTTGCTGGTCGCTTTTTCCAGCGTATCGCCCAACAGCCAGGCTCCGCCGGAGGAGTAAGACCAGGCCTCGCCGGGCTTAGCGTAAGCTTTACGCTGCGGGTCTTTCACCAGCTTATTCACGCAATCGTAGGTATCGCTGTTCGCTTCGCACTGCGTCAGTTGGGCAAAGTCGGACTTCGGATTGGTGTAATCCTCACCCCAGCTGACGCCCGAGGTGTGCTGCAGCAGTTGCCGCACCGTGACGTGTTCCCAGGCGGTGCCTTTAACATCAGGGTTGTACTTAACAATCTCGTCGTCGAGCGAGGTGATTTTCCCCTCTTTTACCGCCACGCCAACCAGCGTGGAAACCACCGATTTCCCCACCGAGCGGGATGTCCACAGCGTGGTCGGCGTGTTGCCTTCGCCGTAGTAATCCCAGACGATTTTACCGTCCTTAATCACCATCATGCCGGTCACGCTGTTTCGCTTCAGGTATTCCCCCAGCTTAAAATCGTGTCCGTCGTACTGGTAGCTTACGCCCGAGAGATCTTTTGCTGCGCGTGGGACAGGCACAGACTGCCCGGCTTTGAAAACATCGCCCTCATAGGAACGGTAATCATTACGAAAGCCCACGACGCGCTGCTGCTGGTTCCAGGTCAGCATGTCTTTTACGTCAGGCAGTTTCGTGTCCGTGGGAGCGGGACAAGTTGCGAGCTGGAGCGTCTGGCAATCCGCAGTTACGGGAGCGGCGTTCACCTGCAGGGCGGCACCAAGGCAAAGGGTAAGCAGGCAAATTCCGGTATTCAGTTTAGTCATCGTGTTTTCCTTGAAAGTGGCGTTATCGCCTGTCAACACGCGGACTGTAGGGCATATTTCTCAATATGAGATATCGGTTAGCGGGGGAATATCCCCCACTCTAAAAGAGGTGAGTATTTTAGAGGCAAAAAAAAGCCCCTGCGCTGGCAGGGGCTGATTTACTGATTGAACGCGGGAAGCTTACAGCGCCATATCGTGCTGTGGAGAAGCCTCGGCTTTCGTTTCGGCAGGTTTAGCGACCGGCGTAGCGCTCTGGTCATTCATTTCAATGACCGGCGGTTTGGTCAGCTGCAGCGTGGCCGCAGTGTCATTCCAGACTTTCTGAGTCAGCGCCGCATTGCCGTTCATCTCCTGACCGTAGCTTGGCACAACGGCACGGATCTTGTTCTGCCATTCAGGAGAGTTGAACTGCTGCGGGAACATCTGCTTCAGCACGTTCAGCGTGATTGGTGCGGCGGTAGAAGCACCTGGAGATGCGCCCAGCAGCGCAGAAATGGTTTTCTGCTGGTCAACAACGACTTCGGTACCGAGCTTCAGCACGCCGCCTTTGTTCTCATCTTTCTTGATGATCTGTACACGCTGGCCGGCCTGGATCAGTTTCCAGTCTTCTTTACGCGCCTGCGGATAGTACTCTTTCAGCGCTTCAAAGCGGTCTTCATCACTCAGCATTACCTGACCAATCAGGTATTTAACCAGGTCGAAGTTATCCAGACCTACGTCGGTCATCGGCATAAAGTTGCTGGTCGTGGTGGTGCTCAGCAGGTCAAAGAAGGAACCGTTTTTCAGGAACTTAGTAGAGAAGGTCGCGAACGGCCCGAACAGCACCACGCGCTTACCGTCGATAAAGCGAGCATCAATGTGCGGCACGGACATCGGCGGTGCCCCTACGGACGCCTGGCCGTACACTTTTTCAAGATGCTGGCTGGTTACCGCCGGGTTTTCGGTCATCAGGAACGAACCACCCACCGGGAAGCCGGCATAGTTTTTCGATTCCGGAATACCGGTTTCCTGCAGCAGCTTCAATGCGCCGCCGCCGGCACCGATGAAGACATATTTCGCGTCGATGGCGTGTTCTTTCCCGCTATTCACGTCTTTAATGGTGACGTGCCAGGAATTATCGCCATTGCGCTTGAAGTCGGTCACTTCAGAAGAAGTTTGCAGGGAGAAGTTCTGGCTTTTTTTCAGGCTGCCGATCAGCTGACGGGTAATTTCACCGTAGTTGACGTCGGTGCCGACCGGCGTCCAGGTGGCCGCCACTTTTTGATTCGCATCGCGCCCTGCCATGACCAGCGGAGCCCACTGCTTAATTTGCTCATGGTTGGTAGAGAATTTCATGCCCTGGAATAGCGTCGTTTTCTGCAGCGCGTCATAACGCTTGGTCAGATACTCGACGTTTTTATCGCCCCAGACAAAACTCATGTGCGGCGTGGAATTAATAAACGAATGAGGGTCGTTCAAAATACCGCGCTGAATTTGCGCAGACCAGAACTGACGAGAAATCATAAACTGTTCGTTAATTTCCAGCGCTTTACTGACATCAATAGAACCGTCCGGGCGCTCCGGCGTATAGTTCAGTTCCATATTTGCAGAGTGCCCGGTACCGGCATTATTCCAGCCGTTAGAGGACTCAAGCGCCACGCCGTCGAGCTTCTCAACCATGACCTGTTTCCAGTCCGGCTGCAGCTCCTGGAGCCACGTCCCGAGAGAGGCGCTCATGATACCGCCGCCAATCAGCAGGAAGTCGGTTTTTTGCGTGGAATCCGCGTTAGCGTAGCTAGCAGAGCTTACGAATAACGCCAGTGTTGTCAGAGAAATAATTGTCTTTTTCATTGCAGGCATAATAATTATATTGCATCGCAGGTGAATGAAGTCCCTCTATGTTAACCCACTTTCACGATATTTTAAAATCTCATTCACATCTTCATTAATCCATACAATTAATGCCAGTGATTTTTTTAATTAAAAAAACCAAACAAAATCAAATCTGATGGAATTTATATTCCAACAAAATACAGTCACTATTCTCAAAATTACTGTCGGTAATTCGCTTATTTATCGCGATGTTATTGGCAAAAGAAATCCATGCCTGCACATGGATTCTCTCATCTGCCCGATCGCGGTCTCAGGGCATAATCTTGCCGTTAGCGGTTTGTGCTATTTTGCTCAACCACCTTTATAAAGACGTTCAGCTGGCGGCGAATATACTCCGCCGTTACCGGATCGGTTAAGCGCCCGTTCTCCGTTTTCTGATTGGCAAAACTGACCGCCATCTCCGGCAAAGGCACCATATTACACAGCATCGAAGCCAGGGTTTCACGCAGCTGATATTGCGCCCTGACGCCGCCGAGCGCGCCGGTAGATTGCGACACAAAAAAGACGTATTTGTCCATCATGCAGCTGGCCCTGACCGGCCGTGAAAGCCAGTCGAGCGCATTTTTCAGCACGCCGGGCATGCCGTGGTTGTATTCCGGTACGGTAACGATCGCCGCATCGGCCTCTGCCACCAACCGCCGGGCGGTCGCCACGGACTCGGGCAATTCGCCCTTTTCCAGGTCCTGGCAGTAATGTTCCATGGCACCGATATCAAGTGCAGTAAAGTGGCTCTGCTCCGGCAGCATTTCGCTAATGCTGTTCAGCAACGCGCGGGAAGCTGAGTCATTGCGCAGACTGCCTGCAATACCTACGAAACGTAATGTTTTCATCTTGTTCTCCTCTTAATCCGTCGATGCACGTATTATCAGAAAAAAAATAAGATGATTCTTTCGCTAATCCGCCAAATTCCTTCTCAGGAGTGCCAATATGTCAGATCCCGCATCCGTCGCCGTTGAAGCTTCCGACATGGCGCATCTCCGGGGTGACGATGTGACTTTTCACCGCCATTTGCATGGGCAGCTTAGCGTCACGCTGGCGGGCACCCTTAGACTGCAAACCGAATCAGGCTGGTGGCTAGCAACGCCCGGCAACGGCATCTGGGTGCCGCCGGGCGAACTTCACCGCGCGCTGTACACCGAGCGCTCGCGGCTGATTAACCTGCGTTTCAGACAAGGATTTGAACAGCAGCTTCCGCAGCACTGTTCCCTTATCGTCGCCTCAAATTTGCTGACCGAGCTTGCTAAAGAGGCATTAGCCGTTCAGCGGGGAGCGGGCGAGCAGCTAGAACTCATCGCCCAACTGATACATTTTCAGCTGCGCAAGCAGGTGCTGAAAACAGACTTGTTCGTGCCTGAAGGAAACGATAAGCGCCTGAAGCAGATAACCGGCCTGCTCAGGGAAGCCCCTGCCTGTAATAAGACGCTCGAGCAGCTAGCCTCGTTAGCCTTCACCAGCCCAAGAACGCTGGCGCGACTGTTTGAAAACGAAACCGGGATGAGCTTCACGCGCTGGAGAGAGAGAATGCGGGTTATCAGTTCGGTGGAGAAATTAATCGGCGGCGAACCGATAACGCGGGTAGCCTATGATATGGGCTATCAAAGCGCCAGCAGCTTTACCACTGCTTTTACCCGCATTATCGGCATGCCGCCGGGACGTTATCTTAAAGAGACTTTCACGCCGGATAAAAGCTGACGGCGGGTGACGGCCGCCACGGCAAGCGCCAGCATCATCACAATTTCAGCGGCCAGGAAGCCTATCATTGCCACCGAGTAATCCCCGCTTTGGCGCTGCAGATGCAGGAACAATGCCCCCAGCACGGCAGGCCCAAGCCCCAGGGCCGATTGCTGCAAGGTGCTCAGTATGGCGCTTGCCGCTCCGGCATCGTTCAGGTCGATATCGCGCATGCCGATACGATAGAAGCTGTTCACAATCAGCGCCTGCCCGTAGCCGGTCACCAGCGTGGCAGGCGCAATAGCCAGCGGGCTGGCGTGGGTGCCAAAATGGTAGAGCGTAAATATCAGCCCCAGCAGGCCCACAACCTGAATCGCGATCCCGCTCAGTAGAATAGTGCTGAGCGAATGGCGCACGATAAGCCTCGGCGCAAACCACGCTGAAACAAAATAAGAAATGCCCATCGCAATAAAGCTGTTCCCGGACTGCCACGGCGCCATGCCCATTCCCGACTGTAGCGTCAGCGCCATGCAGAACATAAAGCCCGACCAGCAGGTAAAGAACAGCAGCGCGATCAGCAGGCCAAACCGTATGCTACCCAGCTTCAGCAGCCTTGGCGGCAGCAGCGGCTGTAGCCCACGCTGTTGCTGGCTTAGCGCTCCGACGCGCATCAGGTAACCCAGCGGCAGCGTGGCTACCAGCATCAGCTGCATCGGCCACGGCCAGTGCAGATCGGGGCCAAGCGCCATCGGGAACAGCAGGCAGCAAAGCATCAGGGCAAGCGTAACGGTGCCCTGCCAGTCGATGCGCGAATGGCTTTCGCTGCGAGTTTCAGGAATATAAAAGCGGCTCAACACCAGCACTAACAGGCAAATAGGCACGTTGATAAAGAACGCATTACGCCAGCCCAGGCCGGCAATATCCGCCGATACCAGCCAGCCGCCGCCCATTTGACCGATAATAAAAGCAATCCCGCCAATGCCGCCGTACAGGCTGATGGCGCGGGCGTGAGCGGTGCCCTTAAGCGTGACGTGCAGCGTAGCCAGGATTTGCGGCACAATCAGCGCAGCCCCAACGCCTTGCAGGGTACGTGCGGCCAGAAGCTCGGTGACCGAGCCGGAAATCCCGCACAGTAATGAAGCAATGCCGAACAGCGCCACGCCCCACAGCAGAGTTCTGCGGCGGCCGTGGTTATCACCCAGCTTGCTGCCCACCGCCAGGCTTACGGCAAAGGCAACGCCGTAAAGCGCAACGATAAGCTCCAGCTGAGTTGGCGTGGTGCCGAGGGACTGGGTGATTGAGTCCAGCGCCACGTTGGTAATAGAGGTGTCAATCAACGGCAACATCTGGCCCGTCAACAGCAGCACCAGGCCAGCACGACCGGGTGAAACAGGCGAATTATTCATCAGGGACTCCATTGCATAGTTCAGGAAACCGACGTAGCATTCCTGATAATTTAACCGGGTACCAGTTCCTGCTTATACTGGTACTGGCACTACTATTCTGGAGTATTTGTGATGCTCATCACTCAGCCCGAGCTACGCCCCGGCCCGCTGGACGACAGCCGTAAAATGCTGGCGCTGTTTTTGCGTACCCGGCGCGAAAGCCTGGACCCACAGCGTCTTGGCCTGCCGCGCAGCGGACGGCGCCGCACGCCAGGCCTTCGCCGTGAAGAGGTGGCGCTGCTCGCCGACATCGGCGTGACCTGGTATACCTGGCTTGAACAGGGGCGAGAAGTGAATCCTTCCTCCAGCGCTATGGCGGCAATTGCCACCGCGCTGCAGTGTTCCCCGGCGGAAACCCGCCACCTGTTTATCCTGGCCGGCCTTCCCCCTTCCGAAGCACCCGCTGCCGCTCAGTGTGAGGGGCTAAGCCCCGCCGCGCGCCGCATGCTTGATGCGTTAATGCCTAATCCGGCCAGTATTCAGAAGCCCAACTTCGATATCCTTGGCTACAACTCGCATTTTTGTCAGCTGATGGGCGTTAATCTCGACAACGAACCGCCCGAACATCGCAACTGCATCTATCAGTATCTGACGAATGAAACCTGGCGCAGCCGGGTAGACTGTAACGAGGACGTATTACCCAAGTTTGTTGGCTGGTTCCGCGCGGGGATCACCGAGCATCGCGGTGACCCGCGCTGGGAAGCTCTTCTGGAATCGTTTTTCGTCGCCTCTCCGGCTTTTAAAACGCTCTGGGAGCAGCGCTACGAAATCCGTAATATCGAGAACCATATTAAGCAGTATACCCACCCGCAAATTGGTACCTTCGGCATGCAGCAGGTCAACTGGTACTCCGCGCCTCGGGATGGTTCAAGGCTGCTGGTCTATCTGCCGATAGATGAACCGGGCGAGCGGGCTTTACGTCTCTTTTCACAGTCCAGCGGAGCCTGATTTCAGGTTGACGAGTGGGCAGCCCATAGACAGGCTGCCCGTTTTTTTCTTTGTTTTAAGAATAACCTCAGGGAAACCTGAGATACCCTTCTGAATTGACCACAAAATAAAAATAAGACTTCGCCGAAAACATTACATTTATCAAATAAATTCAAAAAATTAGCAGCATTTTCATGCTTCTTGCCCGCATTAATTGAACATCAGATTATTTTTACATCAGGCAAATTTTCTTCTGCGCCAGGGCATCATGAAACCTCCGTGTACGTAATAGGTTATTCCGGTGTTATATCGCCATTGAATTGTTAACCAGGCTATGTAAAATCACGCTACTATGCTGAAACCACGCGAATTCCTTGTCGCGGCGATGCAACTTAGCCGCCGCACCGTTTTGCGTGGGCGTATCTCACGTCGTGGAAAATTTTCCTGTGCGGCGCTCCTTGCTCCCGCGGCGGTTGGGTTTTAACCTTTTTCTCAGGGAACGTCTCAATGAAATTGCGAAGCCTGTTAGTCCTCCTTGTTGTCACCACGGTTGTCGGCTGTAAAGCGCCACCGCCAAAGATGACCGACGACACCATTGTGACCAGCACGGTAAACGGCGTCACCCTTACTCACCGCTATATTGTTGAAGTTCCGAAAGAATTCACGCCGGTGAATGCCGACTATCGGGCGCTTTATCCTGGCTCCATCATGAGCAAGCCTGATTTTGGCGGCAAAGTGATAGCCCAGCTTGAAAACGGCCAAAGCTACACCGTGCTGGGCGAGGTAGAGAACCACTGGTTTGCTATCGCCGAACAGGATCAACCAGAACTTCTGGGCTATGTGCCGCTTAGAGCGCTGGTGAAAAGTGAACTTTATAACCAAACGTTAAAAAAAGACCGCCCACGCCCTCGTCGCGCGGCTAAAAAATCCACCTGCGTTGCGGTAGATAATAAAAGCAAAGCTTGCCAGAACGCCGATAACGGAACGTGGATCATTAACTAAACTTCCCCTTCGGGGGCTTTATCATTGACTACCGCAAGAGCGAGGCAGCCGCCGGCCGGGCAATCCGGACTGGCTTAATGTTGCCGCTCTTTACACACAGGCTAACAAGGATTTTTATGAAACTCTGGCTTTCGGGTATGGCGTTGCTGCTGGCATCAACTACCGTCTGGGCAGGGAACTATCGCATCGTTCAGTCGCCTTCCCAGAAGCTGGACGTGTGGATAGACAATATTAAAAGCAATGCCCCGCAAAGCTGGTGTGGAAGCGAACTGCCAGTGCGCATTGTGGCAAACGGTGATAAGAATCCGCTCATCCTCAAGACGTTTATGCCCCGCCTCGGCGCGCTGCTGGAAAACCAGTGCAGCGAAATTGAGCGCGTAAGCTGGCAACTGGAGGATACCGAAGGCGCTTCTCTTGCCCGCGGCTCTGCCTCAAAAGCCAGCGACTGGGAGGTCGCTATTGAATCTCCGCTGTCTTCCGTTGCCACCCGTAACGAACGCCCGGAAGATCTTTCCACCCCACTAGACCGCACCCCATGGCTGGAATTTACCCTGCAGGACGGCTGCCATTTACGAACCTTCTGGCAGGGTGACGCCGGCAGCAGCGCGCTGTTTATTCCCGGCAAAGAAAACGGCAAGTGTGAAAAAGGCGGCTGGCTGAACGGCAGCAGCGAGGTCATTCAGCGCGGCAACGGCGGTGAAAAACGCATCGTAATGACCTTCGTACACGGTTTCCCGGTTAGCGGGCTTAATCCGGCGGCCGATGCCGACAGCCTGCTGATTACCAGCGTTAACAATGAACGCATGGTCGTCAGCAGCGAGCAGGCGCCGCAAAGCTGGTTAATTTTGCCTTATCACCCGGAAATTAACGGCTGGAAAGCCAGCGGCACCGTCGCCGTGGAAGTGCCTCGGGACATGGCGCTTGACGAGCAGCGTCTTCAAACACGGCTGAACGAGGTGCGTAAAGTCTGGTCCGGCTGGCTGGCACCTAATGCGGCGATTACGCTGCTGCTGGTCGAGTCGCTGCACCCGCAGCTGCGCGACCCTGCCGCCGGTGCCTGGCGCGCCCAAAAATAAACTTGTCGCATGTTGCACGACCTCGCGCAGAGAACATCATGATAGATAACGATTTTATACCAAGAGTGCCCAACGCTTTGCCGCCTGGCTACCGCTTTGATGAATTCGAAATTCAGGAAGCTATCGACGCCAGCATGACCAGCATTCTTTACCGGGCCTGGGATCACCAGCTCGAAAGAGTGGTGGCAGTACGCGAATATATGCCGAAAGCCTATGTCATGCGCAATGACGTGCAGGAGCTGGTGCTGCACAGCGAACGCGACCACCTGGTTTACACCACCGGCCTGAACAGCTTTATGCAGGAAGCGCGCCAGCTGGCCCACTTTAATCACCCTAATCTGCCCCAGGTATTACGCATCTGGAGCGATAACAATACAGCCTATGTGGTCACGCTGTTCTACAACGGTATTACGCTTGATGAACTTCAAAAACAGCAGCCGGGACTGATTGATGAAGCGTGGATCCGCCGCATGCTGCCGATGTTGTGTGGCGCGCTGGCCACGCTGCACTCGGCTGAACATCTTCACCGTAATCTGTCCCTCAAAAGCATCCAGATTCAGGATAACGGCCTGCCTATTTTGCTCAATACCGGCGCGCCGCGTGGCGGTCAGGCGTCACTGGATGAAGGCAACACCCTGCTCCACCCTGGCTTCGCGCCGCTGGAGCAGTACACCGGGGACCTGGCCAGCCAGCTTGGCCCGTGGACGGACATCTACGCCGTCGGCGCCGTGCTGTATACGCTCATCACCGGCAGCGCGCCACCTGCAAGCGTGGCCCGCAGCATCCAGGACAGCTGTATTACGCTCGCGGAAAGCCAGCCCGAAGGCTATTCCCTGAACCTGTTGAAGGCGGTTGATAAAGCGCTGTCGCTGAAGCCGGAGGATCGCCCTCAGTCGATTGATGCCTTCGCCGTCCTGCTGGACATCCCCGTCGGCGACGTCAGGGAGTTGGTCAGCAACAAGAAAACCGGTACCGCCCTGGTGCCGGTAGAAGAGCCTGAAGACACCGCGACTCTCCCGCTCTGGAAGCGCTATCAATCGGCCCTGCAAATTGGCGCTGGCGCCGTCGCTGGCCTGATTGTCGGCGCGGTGCTGTTTGGCGGCGGTGGCACTTCGGCTCCTGCCCCCGAGACCATCGCCGAGCCGGTTGTTGCCAGCCAAAGCACGCCGCAGGTGGGTGGCGCACCCGCCGCAACCGCTGCAGAGAGTGCCCTTGCTCGCGTCTATGTCCGTATGAACGAAGGCGAACAGCTGGCTGTTAATGGCAAAGCGCAAAAGGTCACGCCTGCCGCCAACGGCTTTGCCTCGCTGCAGCTTCCAGCTGGAAAATATCTGCTCACTCTTAGCGGCGGCGAGCAATCCCGCAAGCAAACCATTGTGGTGGCGAACCCAGGCACGTGGCTGGTAAATCCACAGGGGTAATTACAGGGGCAAAACACCAGGGTATAGTGCTGGCTGAAATATTTTGACATCAACAAAGGAAGCGATGATGACATCTGCCGTAGCCAGCTATACCACCCGTGCCATACAGAAGTTACAGAAACTGGGCATCATGCCCGCGCCAGAGGCCGAGACGCCGGTGCTTGTATTGCTGGATGCTATTGTGGACCTGGACGCCGACCGTGTGACCACTATCGGCAGGACGCTGCAGCAGCAAAGCGCTTTTAACGCCGTCGTTCGCGACAATATTTCAAGCATGGACGTCGCCAACCGGCAGACCAAAATCGTCGCCGCTTTCGACTCTATCCGCCAGGACGCCACGCAAATGGTGGACTGGCTGGACGACGGCAAACTGGATTTGGTGGAGCGAATTAAGTCCGGCTGGATGACCCTCCGCCGCGGCTCCATTCCAGATCGTTTTAACGCCATTAAAAAGACCTGGCTCGAAGTCGCCAAAGCGTCTGATGAGCAAATCTCCCGCGAAAAAGTTATTCTCGACGCCTACCAGGACTTCCGTTTTGGGCTGAAAGAAGCCCACGTGGATGCTATGGCGCTGATGACGCTGGCAGAGCAACGCGTAGAGCACTGCCGCCAGACGCTGCAGAGCGCGCAGGCAGCCGCAGACAGTACGGAGAACCTTGAAGGCTCAGAACGTTCACGCCGTGAATTAGTCAGGGATGAAGCCCTGCGCGCCATGCAAAAAGAAGACGAGCGCTATCAAATCGTCAAAGATCTCTCCGATAACCTGCTTATCGCCTACAACGCGGCGGAGGCAGTGTTCGCCCGATTACAGCAAACTAACGCGATTAAAGAACGGGTATACCGCCAGGGGGTGACTTTCTTTGCGACCAACGAAATCGTCTTTACCGCGCTCTCTGCCTCGATGACCTCACTTCAGGGCCTCGATGAAAGTACCAAAACGCTGGAAGCCATGAAGGCCGGCATCAACGAGGGCCTTAACACTATTGCTTCAAACGGGACAAAACAGCTCGAAGCCGGGCTGCAGGCCGGCTACGGCTCAACCATAAAAGCCGAGTCCGTGCGTTCACTGGTTAACGCTATCGTCAGTTTCCAGGAGTCCAGCTATAACATGATTGAAGAGCTGCGCGGCGAAGCCACCAGGAACGCTGAAGAACTTGCTGCGGTTGTTGAGGACGGTAAGCGCCGCTTCACCAGCATCGTCACTAAAGCAGAATTGACGCGCTAATACCCAGCGTTTCAACGCCGATATGCCGGACCGATTTACGGAGAACCCGAGTTAATGGAAGCCTATAAACTGGCAAGGACGTTAGCGCAAAATACCGCGACCCAGCGTCTGCTGCTCTCATCGGTAGAAGCCTCAGTGGCCGAGCTGCGCGGCCAGCAGCTCTCTCTACAGCAGCAAATTGCCTCTCTTTATCAAAAAATGGCGACATTGCTTTTGCAGGAATCTTCATCCGTTGATGTCGATGAGCAAAACATTCAGCCTCTGCTGCAGCAGTTGAACGACGAAATTGCCCTTACCCGCCAGCAGTTGGTTGCCGAAGAACAACGCTTTCAGCAGCATCAAAGCGCGCTGGCCACGCTGGATGAGCAAATAGACCAGCACGAAGCCGAGCGAGACGCTCAGCTTGCCGCAGACTCGCAAGCAGAGCAGGCGCGGCTGGACAAGGAAAACTTCTCGGCCGGGTTAGAGAAACAAACGGCACTTCACGTCGAACTCAAGGCCGAAGTCGCAGAAAAAACGGCTGTTTATGGTCAGCAGAAATTGTTCTGTTACCTGCTGAACAAAGGTTATGCTACCGAGCAATATCGCGCATGGCGTCTTCGCCGCAGCCTGGACGGTTGGATTGCAGGCCTGTGCCGCTTTAACGATAACGTGGCCAATTACCGAATGCTCTTTGCCCTGCAAAAAGCCTCCGAAACTAAGCTACAAACCCTTGAGCAGCAGGCTATAGCGCGTAACGATCGTTTCACTGCTTTTGTCAGCCGCATTGAAAGGAATATCGGCCTGCCCGATCTTTATCAGCGCCTTGAGGCGCTGGAAGCTAATTTGAGCGTAAGCCAGCAAAAGGTCAGCCAGCTGCAGCTTAAAATGCAGGAGTATGCCAGCGGAGAAGGTGAGAATTTTCAGCGAATTATGCGACGCCTGTCGGAACAAATGTCTCGGCTGCCGCAGCAAAAGCTCAGCGAACTGGTGACGCAAACCGCTTCGCCCGAAGACGATATTATGCTCGAAAGAATACGCACGCTTATCCCTCAGGAGACGAGTACCGGTGGCCGTATTGCAGCGGCTAAAACCGACCTTGAGGCGGCACGCAACGATCTTAATCGGGCCGAATCCCTGGAGAGTTCTTTCCATCAGCATGGCTTCAATAATGCCGACCTTGAGTTTAAATGGGGCCTGCTTGATAGCGAAGATAAACAGATCAAGCGCTATATGCACGGCGAGCAAAGCCTGGGCGATATTATGAATAAAATCTCCGCCGCCTCCCGCAAGCGTCCTAAACCGGCAACAACAGGCGGCTATAGCAGCAGTCGTCGAGCTACCTCCAGCACGACATGGTCATCCGGCTCGTCTTCCAGCAGGCGCTCAGGCGGAGGCTTTAGCTCTTCTTCTTCAACCGGTGGCGGCAGTTACCGGACAACGGACAGTTTCTGATGGATAAGGTAAAACTCAGCGATCAGCTTGGGGCGATGGCTATCATCGACGCGCTGCACGCCCGGCAAATTGCCGTTGAAGAGCATTTAGACTTACCGCTTTTACGGCAGAAAATCAGCCAGCGCATACGTGATTACTACCAGAAGTCGGGTACGTCCGTTAACGACGAGCTTATTGAAGAAGGCGTGAAAAACTGGTTCACGCACCGTTTGAGCTACCAGTCACCGCCGTTAACCCTCGGCCAGCGGTTGGGCTCAAGCCTTTATTTGACCAGTTCCAAATGGCTAAAAGGACTGGGCGTTCTGGTGCTGTGTAGCGCACTGTTTATGGGTTACCGGATTTATGATGCCCGTAGCCAGCTGGAAGCGTTGAACAACAGCATTTCGCTACAGATAAAAAGAAACCACGACCTGACGGGCATTGCCCGGTATCTAAAAGGGACGCTGGATGTTGCCAATAAGGCGACACTTGTCTGGGCCATGAAGCCTTTAGCTGAGGTCGAAGATAAGGTAAACGGTATGCTGGAACAGTTTATCCACCAGCAACCTCAAAATCTGGCAATGGAGAATGCCCGTGCGCAGCGCGAGGTGCAGTTCCAGTCGCTGACGGCGCTGAATGACAAACAAAGAGATCTCCTGCAAAACGCCAATAATCTTATCGTCGACGTTACCCGCCTGCTGCGTGCTGACGGCTCGCTGCAAGAGATTACCGCCGATCCACAGTTCTCGACATTCCTCAGCCAGTCTTCTGACGTTGCGGCCAAATTCGACGCAGCAAAACAGGCTATCATCAAGAATAGCCCGACGATGGAGGCCACCGTTGCCGAAGTCACCACCGCTATTGAGCAGCAAAAAACGCGTGCCGAGCGGATAAAGATTTTTGCTGAAAAGAAAAATAAGCTTCTCGGGCTTCCTCTTTCCAGTCACGACAGAAAAACGCTCAGCGATTTTATCGGCGGGCTGGATCGTAGCTTAGCCGAACGCGGCTATACCGAGATAATCCCGCCTCCGGAATGGATTGAAGCAATTAATCGTATGAATGAAATGTACGAGTATGTCGTTGAACCTCTAACTTTCATCGTCGTAGATCGTATCGGGGAAAAATCTGGCGTGGAGCGAACTTACGATGAATCAGGAGGCCGCAGCTGGTACCTGATT
Source organism: Cedecea sp. P7760 (assembly GCF_013386425.1). NCBI lineage: Bacteria > Pseudomonadati > Pseudomonadota > Gammaproteobacteria > Enterobacterales > Enterobacteriaceae > Cedecea > Cedecea sp. P7760. The sequence goes on from NZ_JACARU010000089.1 coordinate 20,546, forward strand.
ACCGAGGCGATAAACAGTCGGGGCGTGCCGCAGTCCGTCTGGGTAAAAGACAGTGAAACCGGACAGGAACGCAAGACGACCACCTTCGGCATTCGAATCTCGCAGGCCGAATTCGAGAAGCTGAAAAAAGACAAGCAGGAGGACGGCCACATCGATAACTACATCGTGGGCAATAAACCAGCCAATCAGCTTACGGTGCGCTACAAACGCCCGGTAATGGACGGTCGAATTCTGAGCTGGTAATGCCATCCCATCACGCCTCGCTATGCGGGGCTTTTTTACGCCGGTAAATTGTCTGGTTTTTGCATTTTTATCGTCAATGACACCCGAAATTCGGAAAATTCAACTAAGGTTTTCAGGGAGTTGATCGCAACGTAGCGTGTTGCGTCCCGTCGAAGGAGAAGGAATGATGATAAAACCCGTTTTGCACCGGCCTCATGCGCTATGTCTTGCGGCCCAGATGGCCGTTGCCGGTGCCGTATTTGGCCTCACGCCGCTTGCTTCATTTGCAGCCCAGGAAACCGAACGCCCTCCCCAGCCTCAAACGCCCGACGAGCTTTTTGGGCCTTTGTTTATTGATGTCCAGACAGCGAAGCTATTCCCCGACCAGAAAACTTTTGCTGATGCGATGCCTAAAGGCGATCCGCTGATGATCCTCGCCGATTACCGCATGCAGCGCAGGCTATCCGGGTTTGATTTGCGCCACTTTGTTGACGTGAACTTTATCCTGCCGAAGAACGAGGATAACTATAAGCCGCAGGAAGGAGAAAGCCTGCGAGAACACATTAACGGGCTGTGGCCGGTGCTGACCCGCTCCCGCCGACAGCACCAACAAATGGAACCCGCTGCTCCCGCTGCCAAAACCCTACGTTGTGCCAGGCGGCCGCTTCCAGGAGCTCTACTATTGGGATAGCTATTTCACCCTGCTGGGCCTGGCCGAGAGCGGCCGATGGGACGATGTGCAGAACATGGTGGACAACTTCGCGCACGAAATCGATACCTGGGGTTATGTACCCAACGGCAACCGCAGCTATTATCTGGGCCGTTCGCAGCCGCCTTTCTTCGCCATGATGGTTGAACTGCTCGCGCAGAATAAAGGCGACAGCGTGTATACAACCTATTTGCCGCAGCTGAAGCAAGAATATAGCTGGTGGATGGAGGGCAGCGACGGCCTGAAGCCAGGCGATGCTCATGAGCGCGTTGTTAAGCTTAAAAATGGCGCCCTGCTCAACCGCTACTGGGATGATAAAGACACGCCGCGCACCGAGGCTTATCTCGACGACGTTACCACGGCGAAGAGTACGCCAGCACGTGCGGCAACCGATATCTATCGCGACCTGCGAGCCGCCGCGGCATCCGGCTGGGACTTTAGCTCACGCTGGATGGACAATCCGACGCAGCTCGGTACGGTCAGAACCACAAGTATCGTGCCCGTTGACCTTAATGCGCTGCTTTACCAACTGGAGAAAACGCTCTCTCACGCCAGCGAACTGGCAAAAGATAGTGCGGCAGCAGAGCGCTATAAACAGGCCGCCGATGACCGTCAAAAAGCCATTGAGCAAAACCTGTGGAACGCCAAAGAAGGCTGGTATGCGGACTACGACCTTAAGAGCAATACGGTTCGCAATCAGCTAACCGCCGCCGCGCTGTTCCCGCTTTATGTGCATGTCGCCTCGCAGGACAGAGCGGATAAAATGGCGAAGGCTACGCGCCAGCATCTGCTCAACGCGGGCGGGCTGGCCGCCACCAGCGTCAAAACCAGCCAGCAATGGGATGCGCCAAACGGTTGGGCGCCGCTGCAGTGGGTGGCAACCGAAGGCCTGCAAAACTACGGGCACAAAGATTTGGCGCTGGAGGTGAGCTTCCGGTTCCTGAGCAACGTGCAGAACGTCTACAACAAAGAGCAAAAGCTGGTTGAGAAATACGATGTCACCACCAGCGGAACGGGCGGCGGCGGTGGCGAATACCCACTGCAGGACGGCTTCGGCTGGACTAACGGTGTCGCGCTGAAAATGCTCGACCTGCTCTGCGATAAAGAAAAGCCCTGCGACAATGCCCCGGACAAGCTGCCTTCGGCAACCCCCGGCCCGGTAACCAATCCGGTTAAATCAGCGGCAGAGAAAACAGCCACACCGCCCACGGCAGACAAGCCAAAGCAGTAAAATAACGGCGGCTACGGCTGCCGTTACCTCAACTTAATCATTTCATTTAAAACAATAAGCCCATGAAATCATCAGTAATTTCATGGGCTTTCACGCATAAAAAAGCGCGGTATCGCTTGTATCAGCTAATAATAACGATAATAATTCGCATTCGAAATCGCATGTAGAAAACGCGTTTTCCCGTCGCAGGCCGACGGAGGAATTCCATCAGGATGATGACCTCAATACTTCCGGACAAAAAAATGATAAAGGCTTTTACCGTAAAGCGCTCCGCTTTACTCTGCGCGCTTGCTCTCATCGCCCCTTTTTCTTCATCGGCTGAAGACACGCTGGTTGTCACCGCCAAACCTGCCGATACCGCAACCTCTCCAACGATGGGTTACACCGCCACCACAACCCGTGGTGCAACCAAAACCGACGAACCGCTGATAACCACCGGGCAAAGCATTTCCGTGGTGACCCGCCAGCAAATGGAAGACCAGGGCGCGCAGACCATTAACAGCGCGCTGAACTACACGCCCGGCGTCTTTACCGGTTTTGCCGGCGGCGCAACCCGCTACGACACCGTTGCGCTACGCGGTTTCCACGGTGGTGACGTAAATAACATTTTCCTTGATGGTCTGCGCCTGATGAGTGACGCCGGCAGCTTTAACGTCGTGCAGGTCGATCCGTGGTTCCTGGAACGCCTTGATGTCATCAAAGGCCCCTCTTCCGCACTTTACGGGCAGACCGTACCGGGCGGCCTGGTGATGGAAACCTCGAAACGCCCGCAGTTTGTTGAAGAAGGCCACGTGCGGGCGATGTACGGCAATCACAATACCAACGGCACGGCGTTTGATTACACCAACGCGATTAACGACCAGTGGGCCTTCCGCATCACCGGCCTGACCAAAAATAGCGATACGCAGTATGAAAACACGCGCGACGAGCGCTACGCCATTTCGCCTTCTCTGCTGTGGCAACCTGACGACGCTACGTCTCTGGTGCTGAGAGCTTACCTGGAAAAAGATCCGTCCGGCGGCTTCCACGGTTCCGTTCCGGGCGACGGCAGCCTCTACACCACTACGGGACGCAAGCTGGATACCGGGTTCTCTGATGTGCAACCGGGCGATGACGCCTTCAAGCGCCACCAGCAGATCTACAGCTACGAGTTTGCTCACGCCTTCGACGACGTCTGGTCGTTCCGCTCGAACGCCAGCTATACCCACTCTAACGTGGCGCTACGCCAGGCCTATCAGATTGGCTGGGCGGACACCGCTCACAATGAACTTTCGCGCTATTACAGCAGCGAAAACTCCTCGCTGGACGCCTGGGCCATCGACAATCAGCTGGAAGCCGACTTCGCGACCGGCGAACTGCAGCATAAAGTGGTGCTTGGCGGTGAATATCACCGGTTCACCAACGACCTGACGGACGGGACTGGCTACACCACCAAACTGAACCCGTGGACCGGCGTGTCCGGCGGCATTGGCGGTTACTATTATTACGATCCACGTGACCCAAGCTACGCGACGATCAATCAGGGACTGCTGGTCAAAGCCGGCCGCCGCCAGTACGAGCAAACCGGGGCGTACCTGCAGGATGAAATTAAGTGGGACCGCTGGCATATGACGCTGTCTGGCCGCTACGATCATCTGGTCACCAAAAGTCACCTGGTGGCGACGGCGATCGATAGCGACGTGACGGACAACCGCAGCGACAACCACTTTAGCGGCCGCGCTTCCCTGCTGTACGCTTTTGATAACGGTATTTCTCCGTATGTGAGCTACAGCCAGGCCGTTACGCCGCAGGTGCTTTCCGATGCCGAAGGCAAGCTGCTGAAACCTACGACCGCCGAACAGTACGAAGCCGGGGTTAAATACCAGCCGGCTGGCACCAGCGATCTGTACAGCGCCGCCGTTTACGATCTGACCCAGAAAGACGTGGGCAACCGTAACGTTCAGGGTGGATATTTTGAACCTGCGGGCAAAGTACATTCGCAGGGGCTGGAGCTGGAAGCACGTACTCAGCTAACGCCACGCCTGTCGACAATCGCCAGCTATACGCTCAACCGCGTACGCTACAAAGACGCCATTGATGGCAACGACGGCAACACGCCATACGTCACGCCAAATCAGATGGCTAGCCTGTGGAGCACGTTCAAAGCCGATTACGGTATCAGCCTGGGCGCGGGGATTCGCTACATCGGCAAACAGTGGGCCGACAACGAAAATACCCTGCGGGTCCCTTCTGCAACGCTGCTGGATGCCATGGTTCGGGCAGATATGGGCGCATGGACACCGTCGCTGAAAGGCGCGTTTGTACAGCTTAATGCGACCAACCTGACGGGCCGTGACTATGTGGCGGGCTGCTACGGGACGGGCTATTGCTATTGGGGTGCGGAACGTTCGGTTATTGCGACCGTGGGTTATGATTTCTAATCTCGTCATAAAAAGCTAAACGTAAAAACGGCCCCGAAGGGCCGTTTTTTGTAATGAATGACTTTCTACCGTCGTACCATCCTGAAAATAGCCAGCACAATAATGGCGCCAATCACCGCCACAAAGAAACTCGGCCAGTTAAAACCGGTTACCGGTCCGCCAAGGTGCAATGCCGTCGCTACCCAGCCGCCGACTACCGCGCCCACGATCCCCAGAATACAGGTGAGGATAATGCCGCCGCCGTCTTTGCCAGGCATAATAAACTTAGCAACCACACCCGCGATGAGACCAAAAATAATCCAGGCCAGGATACCCATTTTAGAACGTCCTCTTCTACATTGTGAGCTTTAGCAGGCTCGCCTGGCGCTCTCTGCGCCCCTGCCAGCGGCCTACTGTCAAAAAGAGTATAGTTCGGTTGCAGAAAAATGTGATGAATCTCACCTGGTTATGTTCATTTTCAGGCAAAAAAATTCAAAAATTTGTATTAAGTTTTGCCCGATTTTGCCGATAAGCTTCGATACCACAACCTGAAAACACAACAAGGACTTGAGCCTTGAGTCACTATAACGAGCAGTTCCTGAAGCAGTCTCCTCTGGCAGTATTAGGTGTGCTACGCGACTTACACAAACAGCAGGTTCCCGTCAGGCTGGAATGGTCTAACGGGCAGTTCATCAGCAAGATACTCGAGGTCTCAGCGGACCGCCTGGTGCTGGACTTTGGTAGCCAGTCGCAGGAAAACCTTTCCGTGCAAAAGGCCACCCACATTGAGTTCATCGCTGAAACGCAGGGGGCAAAAGTTGAATTTAGTTTGCCCGGCCTGAAGGCGACGGAATATCAAAATCTGCCGGCGTTCACTACGCCGCTGCCGCCGTCGCTGTGGTTCGTGCAGCGCCGGGAATACTTCCGCATTACCGCCCCAATGCAGCCGCAGTATTACTGCCGCACCGAACTGGCCGATGGCTCTGAGTTTGCCTTCCGGCTTTGCGACCTGTCGCTCGGCGGCATGGGCGCGTTGGTTGACGGCTCATTGCCCCCAGGCCTCGCACCCGGCCTGCGTTTTGGCCGCGTAGAGATGGATCTCGTGGAATGGGGTAAGTTTTACTTCGATATGCAGCTGGTGATGGTTTCGGAGCGCAAGGTGGTGGACAGCAAAAATGAAACCATTTCAACGCCGCGCTTAAGCTTCCGTTTTTTAAACGTCAACCCGGCGGTAGAACGTGAACTGCAAAAGATTATTTTCTCGCTGGAGCGGTCGGCCCGGGAAAAGGCTAACCGCGTGAAGTAATTAAATAGCGTTCATGGCCCGCGTCACCTTGTACAGGTAGCGCGGTGCCTGCGGCGCAGGATGATTGGTGGCGATATGCTGATAGAACTCGTCCGGGCTCAGGCGATTTATCTTGTCTATCGCATCCTGCCTGTCGGAATCAAAGGTTCTTAATAGCGCCCCCGCCCCGTTCACGTAAGAGACAATCAGCGCGTACTGCATCACCTGCGGGTCGTTGATCCCACGCAAAATACCGTGTTCAAGAATACTCAGGTAGGCCGTGCCGATATCAATGTTGCGCGCAGGGTCCCGCAGTTCACTGTTCGACGGCTGCCCGCTGAAGCCCTGATTGCGGTATACTTCTCTTCCCGCCGTAGAGGCCTTGATTTGCATCAGCCCGATGGCGTTCGAAGCGCTGACCAGCTGCGGATTGCCGCCGGACTCCACCGCGATAATCGCGGTTATCAACCTGGGACTCACGCCCCATTGCTGCCCGGACTGCTCGGTGATGGGCATCCAGTTCAACGCCCGCTGGGTGGGAATAGTCGGATCCCACGGGGCCTGCTGCTGAGGTGAATGGCTGGAACAGCCGGCCAGAAACAGCACCAGAACGATAAACCATCTTAATTTCACGCATCTATCCTTATTGATGTGCTCGCCATAACGGCGATGACAAGCGCTCTCGATAGCGGCATGATAACCAATTCATATTCAGCAAGGAAATGCCATGTCTCTGATTCATTTAATCGCCCCATCCGGTTACTGCATTAATCAGCAGGCCGCGGCCAGGGGCATCCGCCGGCTGGAAGAGAACGGGCATCAGGTGGTTAATCAGCAGGCGGTCACAAGGCGTTTTCAGCGTTTTGCGGGAACGGATAGCGAACGACTGGCGGAGATTAATCAACTGGCAACGCTGCCGCCGGAAACCGATATCGTGCTCGCGGTGCGCGGCGGCTATGGCGCAAGCCGCCTACTGGAAAACATCGACTTCTCACGCCTGGGCGCAGCGCTGCGAGCCAGGCCGCAAATCATCTGCGGCCACAGCGACTTTACCGCTATCCAGCTAGGCCTGCTGGCGCAGTGCGGTACAATCACCTTCAGCGGCCCCATGCTCGCCGGGAATTTCGGCGCCGAAGAGATGGACGAGTTTACCTGGCGTCACTTCTGGCAGGCGCTCAGCGAACCTGAATTCACCGTCAGCTGGGCAAGCGATGCCCCTGCCGTGCAGGCAAGCGGGACGGTGTGGGGCGGTAATCTGGCGATGCTGATTTCGCTGACAGGTACGCCGTGGCTGCCAACGATTGAGGGCGGCATTCTGGTTGTCGAAGACATCAACGAACCCCCTTTCCGCGTCGAGCGCATGCTGCTGCAGCTTCACCATGCGGGCATTCTCTCTCGCCAAAAAGCGATTGTTTTAGGCAGTTTTAACGGCGCGACGGCAACCGACTATGACGCAGGGTATAATTTTGAAGAGATGCGCCAGACCCTGCAGAAGCGTTTACAGGTTCCTGTTTTACACGGCCTGCCGTTTGGTCACGAACCCCAAACCGTCACCCTGCCTCTCGGGGCGTTTGGCGAGCTTATTCATGACGGTGAAACGGCGCGTCTGACGTTAAGCGGCCACCCGGTTCTCAGCAAAAGAAACCCACTTTAAGCGCCTTTTTTGGGCGTTTAATCCACAGATTACATGTTAAAATTCCGCGACATAGATTAAGGAGATGAATGATTTTGGACGCAGGGGCGATAGTCAGTCTGTTTATTTTGGGTTCCGTTCTGGTAACTTGCAGTATCTTATTAAGTTCATTCTCCTCTCGTCTGGGCATTCCCATTCTGGTTATCTTTTTGGCTATCGGCATGCTGGCCGGTATCGACGGCCTGGGCGGTATCCCGTTTGATAATTATCCCTTCGCCTATCTGATCAGTAACCTGGCGCTGGCGGTTATCCTGCTTGACGGCGGCATGCGAACGCAGGCGAGTTCATTTCGCGTTGCGCTCGGCCCCGCGCTTTCACTGGCAACCGTTGGCGTATTAATTACCTCCGGCTTGACCGGTGTTGCAGCCGCCTGGCTGTTCAACCTGAACCTTATTGACGGCCTGCTTATCGGGGCCATCGTCGGTTCGACCGATGCTGCGGCGGTCTTTTCGCTGCTCGGCGGTAAAGGCCTCAACGAGCGCGTGGGCGCAACGCTTGAGATTGAGTCGGGCAGTAATGACCCGATGGCGGTGTTTCTCACCATTACGCTGATTGAGATGATTCAGCAGCACCAGACAGGCCTGAGCTGGATGTTCCTGGTGCATATCATTCAGCAGTTCGGGCTGGGGATAGTGCTTGGCCTTGGCGGCGGCTACCTGCTGCTGCAAATGATTAACCGCATCACCCTGCCTCAGGGGCTGTATCCGATGCTGGCGCTGAGCGGCGGCATTATGGTTTTTGGCGTGACGACGGCGCTGGACGGCAGCGGCATTCTGGCGGTTTACCTGTGCGGCTTTGTGATGGGCAATCGGCCTATTCGCAGCCGCTTTGGTATTCTGCAAACCTTTGACGGGCTGGCCTGGATGGCGCAAATCGGTATGTTCCTGGTGCTTGGCCTGCTGGTGAACCCCTCTGACCTGCTGCCGATTGCGGTGCCTGCGCTGCTGCTGTCAGCGTGGATGATCTTCTTTGCCCGGCCGCTGTCCATTTTTGCCGGCCTGCTTCCCTTCCGGGGCTTTAACCTTCGTGAGCGTGTGTTTATCAGCTGGGTTGGGCTACGCGGCGCCGTGCCTATCATTCTGGCGGTCTTCCCGATGATGGCCGGGCTGGATAACGCCCGCCTGTTCTTCAACGTCGCCTTCTTCGTGGTGCTGGTTTCACTGCTGCTGCAGGGAACCTCCCTCGGCTGGGCGGCGAAAAAAGCAAAAGTCGTGGTACCGCCGGTCGGCTGGCCGGTTTCCCGCGTAGGGCTGGATATCCATCCTGATAACCCGTGGGAGCAGTTTGTCTACCAGTTGAGCGAAGAGAAATGGTGCGTGGGTGCCGCCCTGCGTGACCTGCATATGCCTGAAGAGACGCGTATTGCCGCGCTGTTCCGCGATAACGAGCTGCTGCACCCGACGGGCAGCACCCGGCTTCGCGAGGGCGATGTGCTCTGCGTCATCGGTCGCGAACGTGACCTTCCCGCGCTCGGTAAGCTGTTTAGCCAGTCGCCGCCCGTGGATTTGGATCAGCGCTTCTTTGGTGACTTTATTCTGGAGGCCAGCGCCCAGTTCTCCGACGTGGCGACCATTTACGGCCTGACGCTGGATGAAGAGGTCAATACCCAGCAGTCGCTCGGTGATTTTGTGCTGGGGATGCTCGGCGGCGCGCCGGTTGTCGGTGACCAGGTTGAGTTCGCCGGTATGATTTGGACGGTGGCGGAGAAAGAGGACAACCTGGTACGTAAGATTGGTGTCCGCGTTGCCGGGGAAGAAGAGGAGTAGCCTCTTCTCTTCTGCCCCGAACGCTTTATCTTAGTCACAAATACCCATAATTATGCAGTGCTGGCTAAGGTTCCGTTCACTTCCTGTCCTGCTTCACATGTCACCACCAAACCGGTGAACGACTCGGGGAAGTCACCGTCACTTCCCCGAGACCCCGGACTCCCGGCCAAATAAATCGACCGC
>NZ_JACARU010000009.1:0-24900 GCF_013386425.1 Cedecea sp. P7760
AGTAAGTTGGAGTCATTACCGAGTTTCGCGCTCTGTTGATGGCGTGAAATCACCTTTTCCGGATGCCCTCCCTGGCTGTCCGGTGCGCTGGCGCTACGCCCAGCGGTATGGGGTAAAATAGGTCTCGTTAACTTCAAGAAATTCGGTCAGGGAATTCATCGCTCTCGTGTCGTATGCAGTCACAATAAAACGGTAACCGTCCACCGTTTCGATGTAACTGATCCCCCGTGGCGTGCTGCTGGCATTCACCACTTCCGCCGTCATCATAAACTGGCCTTGCGGGAATTCCTGTGACAGGTAGATAAATCCGGTGGTTGCTGATGACGGGGTGGCATTCATCAGCACACCGTTAAATTGCTGGCCGTGTCGCGCCGGGATCAATGTGCTGTCCGCCGTCGCCTGATTCAGCAGCTGCCGGATCAGGGTTTCCTCTTTATATGAGCTGTAAGCGCGGACATCGTCTTCAGCCCCGGAGCGTGAGCAAACACCTACATGTGCAAGCCGCCGGTATTCGTTACGCATGTAGGCATGACAGGATGCACCCGCTCGCCCCTGAAGGGTGACACCAAAATCTTCACACAGCATCAGAACCTGGCGCAGATTGTTGTCATATACCGTCGCAGTAAGGGCCAGGTTATAACTGACGAATGTCAGCTCAAAAACCCGTGTATGCATGTCACTAACGTGTGCCTCCATCCGGATCAGCGGCTTTTCAGTCAGCGGATATGGAGTGCCGTTCACGCAGTACGGGGTAACGCCGCTAAAACACTCGCCGATCACGCTAGCAATGACTACGTCGGCGTCAATGACAGCCGGTGCCGGGACATAGATCTGAAACTGTCCTTCCGTGCCAGATTGGGTAAGGACGGGGAACAAACGCGGGGAATTAAGCTGCTCAAGGTCAGCATTGATCAGTTCTGTCCAGCTGGGTTTCCCGGTGGGTGCATCGAGGCGCAGGCCCAGGTTATCGCAGAAGTCGACGATCTGCCGGGAGTGTTCCACCATCACTGCCCCGGAGAGAGTCAGACCGTGCGTCGTCATCTTCAGCTCACTCGTCCGTGTCTGGGTATTCTGGGACCAGGGCTGTAAAGAAAGTGTCGTCCGGCTTAGTGAAGGTATAATTGTTTCATTCAGTGGGTCGATCAGTTGGCAATGCGCATTCAGCCGGGGGACAAGGGCATCAAATATGAAGCTTGCCTGTTGTTTAGTGCTGGCCTGAATATAAAACATCGCATCCGTGCCTGCATCCCTGGATAAAATACCGAAAAGTTTCATTTTTTACCTTAATGGATTAGCGATTTATAATCATGCGCCGACAGGTGAACGTTATGTACGCCATCATTCCACACAAAGAATAACCGATATTTTGAATTAACTCGAATGGAAGAGTACCGGTTTGCGGTCATCCTTAAGCGTTCGTAACGCAAACTACTTGATAACAATTCGCGTTCGTTTTTTACATTATTTAACGTTTTCAGTCTGCATGAAATCGCATTTAACAGATCAGCAGGAATACCTGCTGTGGACTTTCCATTACGGAAAAAGCTTTCCAGCCGTCTGTCTTTAAATGAATGGATCATATCTTCCTCCGTAATGGAATGAGTAAAATTAAATAAGAATTATAAAAGCCTGAAGCTGATTTATTAAATCCCGAGAATTCTGGCTGCGACCGTTAGTTGTTTATCACTTAATGGATATTTCCGTGATAACGTCGATTTCAGACTGTTCAGAAAGCTGTTCTCCCCGTCTTGCTGTGTGATGGCGTCAACCAGTTCCTGATTGCTCTTACACCACAGATTGAACGCGGAAGTCTTTGATTGTACAGCACGCTGACGCACTACTGCCTGAGCTGCTGAAATCTTGCGTGCCGCTTCCGGGTATGTGCGATATAACGCGGAAAGGGTGTAACATGTACGGGTTGTGACCAGGCTATAGCCCGTACCATTACATGCCATGCAGCGGCTCCTATAAAAGTGTTTACGCTCACCACGGCCTTTGCATTTATTGCAAGTGACCCGATAAATATATTCCCCGGTGCCTTTTACTGAATCAATACACTGAATCTTAGCGTTGTCGATTTCAATTCCGCTCTGGTCAAAGTATTTATCCATTTTTGATTCCTCAGGTTTGGTCTGAAGTAATCATGACAGATTGGTCTCGCTGGCTAATAACCTGAATGAAAGATTTTTAAAAATAATTTTGCAGCACTGCTAAAGGCAGTTTATATATGCAGGATTCAATTTTACTGAGAAATATTTTCGGAATTATCTGTTTACAAATACCAAAAAAAAACCAATGAGGTCTTAATTACATCCTTAATGGGCATGGTTATTTTACATCCTTATGAGTAGCAATGCTTATGTGTTAATTTAAAAACACCATATGCGTCTAAGGAACTTCCTATCCGCCTTCATGAAGCTTTTTTCCGGTTACCAGTAAGGGCCATATGACTGGCAAATATTCCGCTCGCGGTATACCGAAGTTCCGAGAGGATGGCGAAACGGCAGAATGCTACAGTAAAGGAGAAATGTTAGCTATAAAACGGTGGCACAGGGTCGGGATACTCGCGGGCTGAAATGGCAGATTCAGTTTGTCTTCCGGCTGTAGCGTCCCTTCCCCACTCACAAGACCCATCTTAACCGAAGGTGTCGCAGCCTTTCTCCCAGACGCTCGACGATTCCTGGGTTTAAGGTCACGAAACAATGGTCATGCACACCGGCTTTCAACTGGCACAAATGTGATTACGAAACACTCGTTAATGCCCTCCCGGTAAGCCTTTAGAAAAGTTACTTTTCTGAGATTAAAATGGACTATTTTAATTATAGTTTGGATATGAATTTTTAAAAAAATAAATGCCTTCAACTTATTTGGAAAATAAGCCGGAATGTTAGAGTGTTCTCATTCAAAAAAGAGGAGAACCAACCATGCCAAAATGTCTATTACCTGCCGAGCTTGCGGAAATTGTCTGTGGATTACTGGTGCAACCCACATTAATGAATGAATTAAAAACACCGGAGTCGCATAAAGCATTTATGCAGGATATCGCTGAGCTGGTGGCGAAACATTGCGGAGGAGAGATTGACGGTGTGATCATGCCGGTGGATCGCGATGAATCAAGCCAGGCCGATTATCTGACCTCTCCGGATGTAACCCCTTATCTCGTCGTATCTCCCGGCGCGGACATGCACTCCCTCACCGATAATGTCTGGCGTCACCATGCCCGAGATGGCTGGCTTGACCATATCAAAGGCAGCGACGAAGAAAGCCCTGATGAATTGCCGACGCATAAAGAGTGCTCAGTTCGCCGCTACGCCCTCCAGCGGATGCTCCTTCAGACACAAACCAACCATGCTAATCTTCCCTCGCAGGTGGTACGAATGCGTGATTACTGCAACCTCGACGACGAACAGCCCGGGTCTTCAGCAGAGTTTATCGTTACTATGGCGCTCGGCGGTCATGCCCAGCTGGCAGTACAGGATGTGGAATCACGCCTGGTAATGGCCCTGACGTTGTTAATTGAAAATGGTGTTCCCTCGGTCCATGTAAACGCGGGTGACACTGATCCTTCAGTTCTGCACGTCCAGGCTGCTCACGGCGGCATGGTCCTTTCAACTGACTCCCTGAATCATGAATTCGGTATTTCGCCGCCTGACAGGTATACCAACGGTCGCCCTGGCTTATTAGTTAAAGCAGCCTCCTGATTCATTAATTACAAATTTGTCCTTTTTTAATTCCATTGTTCGCTCTTTGTTTAAAGGGCGAATATATTTTTAAAAAACTTCACGCCGGGTTATTAGCCAGCAAACCGAAACTGTTAGAATTAACACATCAGATGAAAGGATGACTATCATGGCTAAATTAATTTCAACTCGTGAACTGGCAACAATTATTACTGCATTACTGGTAAAACCGGAATTATTGGGCGAGCTGGATTCTCCCGAAAAACATCGCGCACTGATGGAGGATCTGGGGCGTGTTGTGGCAGAGCATTGCGGCGGCAATGTCACGGAAATCGCATTGCCGGAAACCGATGGTACGGCAGTTGATGAAGCTTTGCTGGATGGCCAGCCTGTCCGCTATCTGGAAACAAAAGAAAGCTCCCCATATCTCATCGTACACCCTGACGACTCACTACCGTCTCTGACGCATAACGTTTGGATGCACGCTGATCCTGATGGCTGGGAAGAACATTTCGATGGCGAGGACAATCCCCTGATGGAGGAGTTGAGCCAGCAGTTCCGCCAGCAGGTGTATGCGCTTCTGACGCCGGAATCGCAGGCAACGCCTTCAGAGATTATCCGGACGTTACAGGACTGGCAACTGGGTGAAACCCAGCTGCCAGAAGAAGACTGTCAGTCCTATCAGGTGAAGGTGTTGTTAGAAGAGAAAAACATTCAGTGTGAAGTGGTGAATGAATCCGGCACGACTTGTTTCGGCCTCATTTTTGAGATCGATCGGGGTGTACCGACGCTGCACATCGACACGGGCAGTGATTCACTGCTGCATATTCACGCGGCACATGACGGCCTTGTTCTGACACCAGATGCGCCGAACCACGGATTTGAAGATGCTCCAGTAGACCGCTTTTCTTATAACAGCCCGTCCCTGTTGGTGCCAGGGGTGTAACCTGGCAAACAACACAGCGGTATTTTGGCCCCGAGTGAAATAATTCAGGACAGGAGTCAGGCAGATGGGCGATGTTGCCACACTACCACCGAAAATTAACGATGGCGTACTTCGACGCTGGAATGCTCAGCGCGGGCAACGAAATGGCCGAGGCGGAAGGTATAAGCGCCTTCCGTCACAAAGCAACCTAAGTAACTGGGTTGTAAGACGTCTGATTGAAGAAATCATAATGGAGGACCGACGAAGAGCAGCATCAGGTTGAGCAGTATGTTGATCAAGTTACCACTACTGGCGCAGGAGAAGTGGAAGGTATGACCCGCGTCCCGGTAGTTCCCACGATGGAACAGCTAATTGCAGGCCGGAAGCAGATAACTTCGGCCACTGGAAAAATGTCTCGATTAATGAGCCAGCGTCTTGCAGATGTTTACCGTGCAATGGTCGCAACTGCAAAGGGGGAGTGAGATGCGTGAATTACTTGGAAAGACAGGGGCAGAACATCAAGCCTCCGTAATGTATCAAACGTTTGGACACCTCGATGCGAAGCCAGGCGAAAAGCATAAAGGTCACTTCGTTTTTATCAACGGTCAGCACGGCGATCTGTGTGTTGTGCATAGTGAATTTTCATCCTTTGACGAAGGTCCTGGCTATTTCAGTGACCGTGCCGATTTCATCTGGGAATTGGTTAAAGACGGAGGACCCTGCTCTAAGGTCGGCATCTACCGGTTTGACGGCGAATACTCGCTTCCTAAACGCCGGAACGGGAAAAGGTTTTCGGGAAGCGTGACGTGCCTTCAATCATTCTAATTTCGTAGTGCATGAGCACCGACAGGTTATCAGTAAAACGGGGAGCGCCACAGTTCGCGTGCAACCTTCCCTATCCATCAACTCGAATGAGTACATAATAATGACGAACGCTGACGCATCTAACGTTAAGACCAGTCCAGAATTACCAACTCTCGAACGTGTCTATGCTCTGCTCAAGGACAACTATAAACCCGCAAGATTTGCTGATCGGGATGGGGAAATCTGGGGGCATGAGTATTCATGGAATCTGGCAAAATCAAGCCTGCAAGACCTGGAGAAGTACGGGAAATCGTATGTATCGAAGCATTCCGACCGGATGGGCGATGGATTCAGTTTTGGTCCTGACCTGGTCATTATTCGCTGACATGCGCACGGAAGTGAGTAAGATGGCTGGCTGCACCGGAGGACAAGAGTGATGAAGGGTAAAAATATCGTGGCTCGTGTCGTGCGGGAAGCGACCTATAAGTGGGAAACCCGCCACAAGTTAACGCCAGAACAATGCTCTGAAATTAATCAACTGATGCGTCGGCTTTCAGAACACCTTGCCTGCCCCGTTTGCAAAGCAATGTCCTTAAAGCAACTCAGGCACGCAGAATACATTTTGAAATGCGGAACGTGCGGTGAAGAGTTTCTTATCAATAAACGTAAAGAATCGGCTCACGCGAGTTAAGCGCGGTGAATGAGCACAACAGTAAGGTGACAACCATGAAAGAACTGATTTCGGTAGCTCAGGCGGCTCTGGACTATATCGATGCCTTACCCTGCGACATGGTGGCATCACTCCATACGATGCCTGGCTTTGATCGCGATTGGGCAACAGAAGTCATTGCCGATGCTATCGTCGAAAGTAACGAGTCCCGGGAACAGATACAGCAGCAGTCGCAGGCAATTCAGTTGCCCGAGACCTGTTTCTTTGATGGCCCGGGCAACACAACAGAAACGTATTTCCTGGCAGACGATGTCAGAGAGTTACTCCGGTCAGCGGGCGTCCAATTTAGCGAGTGATACGGGTAAAGTTCCCAGGCAGTCCGGTCTCACATCGGTATTACGCCAGACGCTGTCAACATTAATTCGATTCAGGGCATGACAATGGAAAACACAGTAATACCGACGGTAACAGAAAACGAGATGGAAGAGGTGATCACCCGTCACACGGCATACGGGCAGGTATCGGTAAGCCGCACGACAACGACGGGGCAGCGCTTGTATGCCTCCGACCTCATTCATAAAGAGGTGATTACGCTGACCTTCAGTGAATCAGAGCAGGTTGAGCGCGATGGAGTGATCCGTCATCGGCTGGCGGAAGGCAGACGCCGTTCCCCACTTCTGAAAGTCAGTCTGTCTCCGGCTCAGTGGGCCTCAATGATCACATCGTTCGGAATGAGTGACGGCGTGCCGTGTACCATTAACAGTTTGATTCGCGGCGACTATGAGCGCCAGCCGGAGATTGGCTATATTGAGTCGACACGCGAACGTTATGAGCGTCAGATCCGGGAAGCCTCTGAGCGCGAGATGGCGAAAGTGAATGAAAAGCTGAAAGCACTGGCTTTGCTGGTGGCAAAAGGCAAGGCAGGAAAGCGCGAGCTTGAAGAAGTATATCAGTCTCTGTCCGGCGCAATCGCCAACCTGCCGGTTAATCTGGCCTTCAGCACCCAGTTGATGCAGGAATCCATGGACAAAATCGTCTCACACGGCAAGGCCGAACTCGAAGCCTCCGCCATGGGCGTGGCCGCTCGTCTCGGTATGAAAGAAATTAGCCGCTTGGCCTCGTTGGAAGACAAGAAGTAACCGGTACGATCACCCATAAATCTAACTAGCATACCTGCTGCACACATAAGCGGCACAAAGCTCAGCGGCCAATTCATAGCGTGTTGACATAAACCGTACACACAAATGTGCTTCGTCGTGGCGGGTGCCTGATATGCGGTTCCCGACGCGGCCCCCTTCTCTCTTTAGCGGTCCACAGGACTCCAGGTAATGCCGGTGTGCAGTATCCAGGACGTTTTCCAGTAGCCGATAGTGGTCGGCGTCATACCCCTTCAGAAGGTGTTCCAGTTCTGCCATGGCGAGTGCGGGTGGTAACCAGGTGACGCCAAGACGCAAAAACTGGAGCTGCATTTGAATTTGATTGCGATCGGGCGTGAGATCCTGCACCCGGGGAGCGCGATAGCAAATTCTCTCCAGTGGAGAGACATGCGTGAAAAACGTCTTCTCAGAAATCTCTGACATTCGACTAAATCAGCCTGTTCCGTTTCTTTCTGGCTACGTTAGCGGTAGAGACCAGATATCAAGTTCAGCGTAATTGCGCTACCTGGGTTGAGTTACGCTCTGGAGGGTTCAGCATTCACTTTCGTACCACGTGTGTCGGTATACGAATAGTTGTACAGCTGAGCCTAGCCGCAAAGTGGGAACAGCTGTGCCGCATCGACGGCGGCGTTCAACGGACCTCAGTAAAATTTCATTTATGTTCTCCTGGTTGGCCAGGAAATTTTACTCGAAACGTTTTCATCACCCTGGTGATAAGAGGTGTAATTATTCAGTAAAACAACGCCCGTTTGTGCGCCTTTTGCCAGTCCAGCGAAAGTGACAATATCCGCTGATTAACGGCCCAGAAATACCCTGCTTAACGAAAAAGTGCCGGAGGTGATTCGTTTAAAATAACGACAAATCAATAGGGGAATACTGAATGAAATATCAGACTATAACTTTGGCGATGGTTATGCTCGGCGTCTCGGTTCCGGCATCAGCTCAAATTTACGAATCCAGCTTTACAGATACCAATGGCATTGAAGTTCACGCACCTTCAACCCGGATGCTGCTTAATCCAGCTTCACCTGTAACCCTGACAGTCATTGCCGGTCTGGACCGCTATGTGAATGTCAAAGTCACCAGTGCCACCGGCACTCAACTACTGAACACCACCACGACCCGCACAAGTGTATCCGACCGGCTTAAGGCCGGAGATGGCACCGAGTTCTACGGAAAAAAAGTAACTTTACCGGCGCTTGGTGAAGGCAAGTCGGTTGTGCAGGTCAGTATTTTGGATCTGAACCAGTCCGTTGTAGCCACCTACAGCTACAACTGGTTGATAGATACTACGCCACCAACCGGTAACGCCCTCACAGCTAACGCTGGTAACGGTTCGGCCTCCGGAAACGTCTGGAAGCTGGGACTGGAGGCGACCGGGCAATGGGATTTTACCTCAGCCAATGTCTCGGATGTGAATGGTATCGAGAAGGGATTGTTTTATGTCTATCGCAGTGATGGCAGTCTGTACAGTACGACGCAGATGCAGTACGACGTCACTGGAAAGAAGATGTATCACACTTACTCAAAAAACACGACAAAAGGCGTTGGTATACCAGATAGCAACCTTGATGAGGATTTCACGGCCAAGGTAGAAATTTATGACAATGCCGGGAACAGGCGGACCCTTCCAATACAACTATTTCGTTATGATAACGTGTTGGGCGAGATGACGCTCTGGGCAGTCCACGACCCACAAACTTCAGCCAGTGTGGTTCCAGGAGTTTCCGGCTATCCAGCTTATTCTGCGGGGATGACCATTAATGAAAACCCGATTCGCTTGGTATATCGTCTGCCAAAGTCCAACTACAGAGCTTATGCCGAAGGGGGGCTGCAATTCGTAAACTCTTATGCAACACCAAAGGAGATTGCGACCGATAGTACGTATACCTACATTGAAATGACCTTACCCTATGGGGCTTTCAATGGCGATATGGCGCGTATGGCGAACTTCGGACAGTGGGGAGGTTACGCCCCTTCTTACAATCTCGTATTGAATCCAGCGGCAAACAAAACGCCCGCGTTCGCAGGGACCTGGGTCGACTTTCAGAATGATAAGGGGGTCTGGACAACCTGGAAGGATTTTGAAAGTGTACTTTCGTCACGTTTGCCAATCACGATCACCCGTCTGCGCTTTAATGTTGAAGCTCGCCCGTTCGTTCAGGAGATCGGAGGTAAAGCAACATGCACTATTCCGGCGGGTCAAACCTCATGTGAAGCACCTGAAAGTTTTGTCATGGCACCCGGTACTATGGGATTTAACCGTATTCTGTATTTCGTTCGAAGCGTCAGTAATCCGATCCTGCGATCTGAGCAGTGGATTATGACCCGCTGGAACAATATGCAAGTGCCGGTGATTGGTTCAATGACGTATGACACCGTAAACAAAAAATTGACGGTGCTTGCGTCTCTGGAAGGCGATGGTAACTGGTTCGACTCGGTATCTTTGCGTGAGTTTTATCTGACTGACAAAAATACTGGCAAGCGGATGACCCCGGTTGGTTCTGTTGCTTCACGAACATCCGGAAACTATACACTGGTGTATGATTTGTCGAAACAGGCCGAAGGAAAATACAATGTGGTTGTGAACGTCATCGACTTTTTCAAAAACCAGACCGATAAGTCTTACGGCGAAATTGCGCTGGATAATACCCCGCCGACGGCCGCGTTCTCATTTGACGGAAAACCGATTACCGACAGTACAGTGGTTTACGGGCTGGAGAACATCCGAATAGCTCTGACGGATAACCTGACCACTCCCAGGATCACTCGTCTTCAGATAACCGGAGGGCCTACTTCGGATAATGTTGAGCTAACTTGGTCGCCTGCTGGTACGAACGTTTACGCGCCAGAATATCCAAGGCTTTTCCCCTCTTTCGAACCTTCCGAGAACTACGCGCTTAGCGTGACAGTCTCAGACAGTCAGTCGAATAGCAAAACCTACACCCAGAAATTCAGCTACCTGCCGAACAACCTCGTGCAGTTGCATAATTTGCGGACATTGTCCGTTAGTTCGGCACTCAAAACGTCGGCAAATGAGCCGCTTGCTTATCTGTCGACCAACGTTTTGCGTAAGACCAATGGTGAGATTGCGAAAGGCGTTCAGAGTGCAACACTGACGGTACGTAAAGACGCAGCCTTCGGTATTAAGTTCAACGGCGTACAGGCGGCACCAGGTGAGTCTGCGGAGGTGAATATTGATATGGGGAACGGTGATAACCTCTTGATGCCTATCTACCCTGCCGAAAACGGCAAGGTGGGTACATCCGAGTTCATGATCCAGATCGATGAGCTAAAGTGATAAAAAAGGGCCGTCAGTAACACTGGCGGCTTTTCATTTCGTGACGCCATTTCTTGCATTTTCTCCGCTCTCTCCACTTTACCCAGTTGCCATTGCCGCCAGTTACTTTTCTACACGGGAAGAAGTGTGCTAATGCGGCGCTTAGAACGGATCGGAATTTACTCACATTTCGATCGTGATGCTTCATGAAGTCTCAGAGCATAGTTATCAACAGGATAGAATAATAATAAAGATCAATAGAGGATCAATAGCAGATCAAAAAGGAATAACGATCCTCGCAGACCAGTGATATCGGGCCTCTCAGCAGATAATCATCCACTGTACAGGGGGCGAAATACACTATGTCGGGTAATCCATCCACTGTACAGGGTGCATAATCCACTATACCGGGTGGATTAGATACACTATACCGGGTAGGATGTAGATCTTATGCACAAAACGGATCTTTCTATATGTCCAGTAATAACAACAAGTTATCTCTTGTCATTGAAGAGTCCCTAAAAGATTCCGGGGAAGTTATCCAACTGCTTCCTACGCTAAGACAGACCATTCAGCCGAAAGTTTTACTCCGTCTGGGTGTGTTTGTGCCAACGCTGAAATCCACGGATAAGGGTGGTCGGAAGAGCCACCGCATCGATGCCACTGAGCCACTTTCAAGATTATCCATTGTAGAGGGTGAAGGCTATAGCCAGATCCAAATTTATGGTCCCCGGCTCGACATGGACTCTGACTTCAAATCATGGTGTGGGATCGTTTATGCATTGTCTAACCGTCCGCTCGATTCAGAAGGTCAGTTGGAGCTGAATTTTCCTGAGTTTGCGAAGTTCTGCGGTTTTGACACCAAGCGTATTGATAAACAACTGAAAGAGCGTTTTGATGCCTCTCTGACGCGTATTGCCAGAACCAGCATCTCGTTCATTAAGAAAATACCCGGTACAGACGATCAGATAACGATAAATATGCACCTCGTGGAATCGACGTACTACGACAGTTCCACCGGGAAAATCATCATCAAGCCAAATTCGAAGCTCAATACGTTGTATCGCGTCGACGGTAAAACTCGACTCTATCTAAAGACATTGCAGAAACTGGCCCGTAAGGAGTCCGCACAGGCCCTGTATCTGTATCTGGCTGAGCTACCGAGCACCTTTTACCGTATCGGGTTTGACCGGTTGCGTGAACGCCTGCAACTGTCCTCGCATCTTGGCAACCAGAATGCCACAGTTAAAAAGGCGCTGGGCCAGCTTAAAGAGATCGGTTTTCTTGAATACTCCATAGACAAAGAAAACGGCGATTACATACTGAATATTCTGAAGAGAAACATGAAGCCATGATCGATACACGGTACCACACCTGCCTATGTTACCCGGTATAGTGGATACACTTCTCCTCTCGCTAAAATTTACCCGGTACAGTGGATCTCCACTACACCGGGTGGTGTCAGCATTATTACCCCGATGCAGTCCCTTTTCTTCAGCCTTTTACTGGTCGACCTGTGTGTTTTTCAACCAAAAATGTGATCTATACCCGGTATAGTGGATGAGGACAGCCTCGAATTGGTTACAGAGAATGTGGCGGTACTGGCTGGAAAGGTTTACCCGATATAGTGGATCGTGTCACAGTCACCCTCCCGGATAGAGTGATGGTACGGTTTGAAAACCGTACCCGGTACAGTGGATCGTGAATGGAGGGCAGCCTAGATAACGCGATGATGCTTAAGTGAAAGCTGTACCCGGTATAGTGGTGTCACTGAAAATGCGTACCCGGAAGCTGATGGAGATCAGCACCCGGTACAGTGGACGAGGGATATCGTAGAAAATGTCTTCCCCCAATATGACCATTCAGTTGGTACGTTATCATCGAGTCTCAGGGGTTTTAAGTTGGTAAACCCCCTTCCACCAAGAGTCGAAAGACACGCTATCATCGCAGCGCATAAACATACCATTATGCTTGGTGATAACGCTGAGAGAACCTTTATTTTTCCCACAGATCTTCTCAAATGACTCTGTTGCTTTAATATAACCTTCACCATCACTTATGGCAGGGGAATCCAGTTCCTTTGCCATCCATGCCGGGTAGCTGTTCGCATTAACCCATACAAGCCGTTCAACAACTGAAAATAGTACGCAGATAAGACCAATCCCCCAGAGCGAAATAACCATTAAACGTAAAATACGCAGGGCTATAAATTTTGAGTGCTGTAAAGGAGAAACGATAAAAGGCAGTGATATCATGATCGTGAGTAAGACTGATGTCGCCAGCAAGGTATATAGTAATGACCATGATTTAACATAGGCGGAAAAAGCAATCATTAAACCAATCAGAATTATGAGCGGTGCGGCGCTTTTCATCATGCCCGTGTTTATTTTCATTCTTTTGGTGCTCCATTTTGTTCGAGTTTTGAGATACTGGGTTAAAATCATCCACTGCCTCAGAAAAGTTACTTTTTAATATGGCAGTAATCGTATCTGCGCATAGCCGTAACCGAAATATTTTAATGTCTCCCTGGTGAGTGTTGTACCTTTTAACCCTTTAACATTGAACCTAATATTAATGCATCGGGGTTCGCCCCTGAAACACTAACTACCTGAGGTTGCTCTTTGTCACACAATATCTTTGTCGCTAAGTTTGATGATGGGCTGCGGATGTACGGTATTAATAACGGCACTGCTTGCCATATGTATGCGTTTTTGTTTCAGAGCCGGGAAGAAGCAGAATACTGGCTGGTAAGCAATGCTCGCGATTCCCGCACATTCCCTGTAATGCCAAAAAACGCCTCAATGACGGATGAAAACGTCACTATCGGTCCTGATGAGGAATGGGCTTTTCGCTCCCGAGCCTCACGAACAGCTAAGTGGATCACCGGTCCCCTAGAAAATGTGGGTGAGTCATGGGAAGACCAGTCTATTTATGGCGGTTGTAGCTGAACGCACGCCGTAAGTCCGTTCCTATTTGCCATAGTTGCCGAGAACAGGAATAACGGTACCCGGTATAGTGTAACCCCATCCTGAACCGGTGTTTGCCGCTGGTGGCCCTGCGGCCATCGGCATGACAGGCGCAGTCCACAGGGCTCGCGTGCAAGATGCAGGATATCCACTATTCCGGGTGAATGATGTATTGTCCCAAGTTGACGGATAGGTGTTTGGGCAAAACAGCAGCGAGCGGCATACCAGTGCCATGTCCGGTTTTACTGACGGGGCAGCAGGTTATCCACAAAAACGGCGTATAAGCCTGTGACTGGAATCTGGATAAGACGAGATAATTATCATCGCGGCGGCATCACCAGGAAGGAGTGACCCGGTACAGGGTCACTTTGCCCCGCTTTTACTTCAGTTCCTCAATATTCAGCATAAATTCAGATGTTCCGCTGACGCCGGAAGTCGACGGAAAAATAGGGAAGCTGCGGCTGTCACCAAGACCCAGATCCAACTTAACGTTTTTGCTCTCGCCTGGTGCTGCTGAAACCCCATTTACCGTGACGCCAAAGGCAGCATCCTTACGCACCGTCAGTATCGCGTCTTGGTTCCCGGTTGCGATTGAACCGTCCTTTTTGCGCAACTGGCTGGCATACAGTACAGCCAGCGGCGTGTTGTCAGAAGTTTTCAGGGCGGTACTGACGGAGATGGTCTTCAGGTTCTCTAGGCGAACCAGGTTGTTCGGCAGGTAGTTAAATTCGACGGCGCTTTCTTTAACATTGTTCATCTCGTCTTTGGCCTGCACGGTCAGCGTGTAGGTTTCGCCGTCATTAAGTGATGGGAAGATCTTCGGATAATTCGGAGCATAAAGATCATTTCCGAGCTTAACCCATGACAACTCAACAGCATCAGATACCGGTCCACCGCGAAGAGTCATGCGCGTTAATGTGGGTTTGGTCAGGGTATCAGCAAGCTGGATGCGGACGTTTTCCAGGCCGAACACTGTCACGCTGCTGGTTATTGGTTTGCTTTCGTAACTGATATTGATGGACGGCGGCGTGTTATCAACCGTCACGGTCTTGTAGGGCAGACTTCCCATATTATTGAACGAATCCCGGGCGTTAAGTTGCACGTTATAGTTACCCTCCGGGACCTGTTTCAGATTGAACTCGTAAGTATAATTTCCGGTTGCTGTATTACGCCCCGTTTGTTTGCCAGTCACGCTGATGTCCACGTTATTGTGGGATTTATCGGACAGCCATACTCGACTAAGATTTACGTGGTCAAAATATGAACCATCCCCCGGCAGGTTTATGTATACCTGAAGGATGTTGGTTGAATCGTTGTAGTTATAGCCGGTAACCGAAGGCCCCAAAGTATGCCAGACGACGTTTTCCCAGATCGGCATGAAGAATGTGGACTCGGTCGTGGAACGCACTTCATAACCACTGTGGAGATAGCCTGTGGTGCCGTTTTTAATCGCCTGCGTCAGTGCGACTGAGCAAGATGTTGAACCAGCGGGAATATTGCAGGTGGCACCACCAGTAATTTTCTGGTCGTACGGACGTGCCTGCACATTGAAACGGATCTGGGTCAGATTCACCGGCATATCAGATGCCATTAAATATTTCCAGCTGACGCTGTTGAACCAGGAGCCGTCGGACATCTGCCTCTCAATCGCCGGACTCCCCCACGCAGGACTTTTTACCGCCGCCGGGTCCCAGCTCAGCCAGGAGGCATACTGAACAAGATCCCCCCCGGACCACTGGTACGTATTGACCGGGCGATAGTAGTTGCCATCCAGAGTGCCCTGGGGCAACTTTACCTCGACATACACATAGGTCGTGTCTTCTGAAATGACCTGAGCGCCGCCATAATTGTTCAGAATGGTGATGCCGCCGTTACGGTATGGTTTCCAGTTAGTTCTGGGAACACGAATGACCATCCGGTACGGGTTTTCGAGTACAGAGAGCCCCCGCACAAATGGTACGTACCCTGAAGAAATCCCCGGGACAATACTCGTACTGACACGTGAGTCATGGACTGCAAAGGGCGTATATTCCCCCATCTGGTCATCAAATAAAAAGCGCTGCGGCGGAATATTCAGCGTGTTTCCGGCCTTATCAGTGATGATAAAATTGAAGGTGAATTCTTCATTGAGATCGCTGGTGGGCATGCCAGGTTGAGTGACCGCTTCCTTTATCCAGGGGTAAAAGGCACGTTTTGCCGCCGTGTCGTAGCTGAGTGTATTATCGGAAACGACTGTTCCATTGCTGCGCTTGATGACCAACCGGATCTTGTCTATGCCATACGCATCATCAACGCCGTCAGCAAAGATGGAAAACTGGCCAGAACCTCCGCGACCGAGCTCCCAAAGTGGTCCACTCAGGACCATGTCATAGCCTGCGTTCTGGCTTGGGTATATGCTGGTGTACTTCGGCGCTGTAGTATCGATGGTGAAACGATACGTTGTGGAACTTACGACGGCTTGCTGGAGATCTAGCGTGTCATTGATTACCGTGAAAGACCCTTCACCAAGTGCAGGTAACCCCATGTCCTTTCCGTAATACTCTGTGCCGTCGGCAGCAACAATGCGGTCTGCAACACTTATCTTGGCCGTTAGTCCCGAATACATAACCTTTTTATCACTGTCCCTGGTTACAGTCACACGTTCGTACCGGTCTAGACCGGAAATTAAGTTTAGGGTCAGGGCGCCAGCCGGATTGAGATAGCTCTGCGTTGCAGGCTTAAGCGTCATTGCCAGCTGATTGGTGTCGGTATAGGAATAACTGAAAATCTGAGCCGCCGCCGGATAAGTTGAAGAGATGGCCGTGGCAATGATACAGCCTGTCAGTATTTTACGCATGTGATGCTCCCGGGATGTATTTGTCCCTATTTTACAAAATCATTTCTTCTGACCTTGCTGGTTATCAGAGGTATTTCATAGCTTTAAACTTTTGAAAATGTCCGTTATAACAACTTTGGCGAGGTAAAAATTGGCAACGGATTGACTATTGAGATGGATCTTCACCAGGACGAGAAAAAGTGACTTTTCGTACACGAACAAGTAAGCAAGAATTCATGTTTTGATGTAAATGCCACAGTGCGGGAACTGAAAGATATGGGTGGAGGTTTGGCTATATTTCAGCAAGGTGCCGACTTAACGACACCCCAAAATTATTCAGAACTGCGGGAATTCCACGGCAAACTCAGATGTACCAGAAACGCCACTCTTTCCTGGTGTGACAGAATAAATACGTTCTTCACCCTGCCCCATATCAAAAATGATTGCCTTTGTCTCTCCTGGCGCAACGGTTACGCCAGCTACACTTACCGGGAAGTCAGCATCTTTCCGCACGGACAGCGTACCGTTTAACTGCCCAGTAATGACAGAACCATCCTTTCGGCGAAGTACGCTTGTCCGGATAAAAGCCAGTGGCTGGTTATCCGTGGTCTTTAGTGCAGCCGCAGTAGCAAGGGTACGTAGCCTGTCCAGAGTGATCATGTTTGCTGGTTGATAGAGGAAATTGAGCTTTTTCGAGGACCGGTTTCCAGAGGCATCGACTGCGTGAGCTTCAATTGTATAAATGCCATCCTCTTTTGCTATTACGGGAAAGATACGCGGGTACTCTGGCGTATAAACTCCTGAGCCCTGACTGGAATAAGCTAATGTCACCTGTTCACTGTTTGGTCCACCGCTCAACACCAGTGATTCAAGCGAGGCGTCACCTGAAGGGTCAGCTACACTAATTCTGAGGTTTTCTAGTCCCTTAACCAGTTTGCCTTCAGGATCATCATTCAGATACCGGTAGGAAATTAGAGGGGCAGTGGAGTCAATGGTAAGCAAATCATTTATCACGTAGTTTGCCGTGTTGCCCACAAGATCTCTTGCATAGGCGGACAGAACGGTATATTTGCCGTCCGGCAGATCAGCATAGGAAATGACCGCGTTTTTTGTTTTAAAATCACTCTCTGTCCATGTCCTGGCGGGTAGGTCAATCACATTCCCCGTTTCGGTTTTAAGCACCACGCCAAATTCTCGGGTATCCCATGCTCCTATTTGCCATCCATTTATCCGGTCATCATCAGTAACCGTCATGGTTACATTTTTATCCATACGGTTAATTTTTACGGCGTTAATAACCGGTGGGTTGTTATCCCAAATCACTACGAATGCCCCAGCCAGATTATCATAAATAGCAGTACCGTCTTTACCTGAGACCAGATGGATGTATTGCATCCCCTTATCGGAAGTAAAGGTATAATCCACGTTCATGGTACAACCAGTGCTTCCTACCGGGATAAGGCAGTACCAGTTACGGTTCGAATTAGCTGCAACCCGTTGTACATAGTTACGAGGTTCGGTAGTCACGCGTATTTGGGTAAATTTGGCAGTTCTTACATTCCCAGTAGCACTGCTCCATTTACCGGTATCACTACGAAAAATTTCTTTGCTTGTGACCTTTGGTGCAAGTTCCATGGTTGGGGAAGGAGTGAAAGATAACTCAGAGTGATGGTACCGACGAACGCCTCCCGCAAGTGTCTGGAATTCGTGATAAATATCACCGGTACTGGGGAAAACAAAATTGAACGAATAAATATTATATGTGCTGTCAGAACTTTGATAATTGGCATCTGCCCACCCAAAGCTTGTTTTATTAGCAGCAGTAAAGTTACTTTTATTCCTGAGTACCCGCAATGATATTGGATTACTGTAAACAGTTATCCCAGCTGAGTAGTTTTCCCAGGTATTTGTCCTGGTATTAAGCACCTGTAGAACAGAAGGAGGGTTGACCCGATCAATCACACTTTGTCTGCTTACTGATGCTTTATTTCCTGCCTTGTCATAAACATAAAGGCCCATACGGTATTCAGACTGAGAAGCTGGCGCCAGGGCTGGATCGCTCGCAGTAGTATTTTGGACGGTTACTGAATTATCGACCAGGTTAATTACAGCCCCTCTCTTTCGTTCAACGCCGTTCGAATCGACAAGAAAGTACTCAGCCCGGTCGAGACCAGAGCGACTGTCTGAAAGGCCTGAAAAGACGAGAGCCTGAACAGAGGCATACTGCATACCTGAAGGAACGCTGGTAAAGATGGCTTCGCTACCATATTGCCATCCATTTCGCGTATATCCAATTGTGCTAGTTTTAGGGGGAGTGCGGTCGATAGATATAACGTAGTCCCGGCGAGAAATTTCATTATTTTGGAGATCTGTGATCACTTCCCTCAGGGTGTAATTATCTTCACCAAACGCAGGGACACTTAACCTTTTTCCATAATAGTCATACCCGCTACTGGAGGTCATACGGTCATCAACCGTAACTTTGCTACTTTTCGTGCTCCACAAGCTTGCACCGTTGACATTAAGTAACGACAACTGGACGTACCGGTCTAAGCCGGAGATTACATCAGCCTCGAATGAGGTTGCTGGATTAATCCACTGCACAGATGGAACAACAATCTTTGGTTGATTCTGAGTGTCATTGAATCTTAACTCTGCAATCTCAGCTTGTGCCGTAAACGAAAAAGCTATGAGTGGTGCTAAAAGTATCGCCCTGCATTTCATGATTATCCTCCCCCAGTCAGGTATCAATAATACCAAGTGAGCAAGGCTAACTTTTCTGGGAAGGGGATATAAAAAACAAGAAAAAAAGAGTGAAATGTTCGCCAATAAAAGCAGGAATGCGAAGTGCTTAACATGCACTATTAATCACAGTTTATCTCATCCTGAGTAATAACCACTGCTCGGGCTCCCCGCTATCTTGTAGGGAGCCCATAAAGGGAGCAATCTGTACCAACTCCTTTAACAGGTTAGTTTTCAAACCAGGGCGAATCGGCAGCGTTGGCGGAGTCTTCACTTTGCGGTGACTCTCCCAGAAATTGCACTTCATGTACCGGTTTACTTTTCCCCAGGCTCTGCTGGAAATCATCCATCATAAATTCAACATCATTTTGGTCCTCTGGCAGGCCAGGTGAGATTTCAGACATGGTCTTTCCTTCAGTTAAAGGCATTCTACATACAGAACACGGACGGAGACGGCAGTGTTGTCAAACTCGTTATCGAAGGTGTCCATCCATTCAGCACGGTATCCCTCGCCCAGCAGGTTATCGATCCCCTGAAGGGATAGCGGCAGGACGGCCGCTAAACGCCCGCCGGAAACGAGATGAGACGCAGCGGCCAGTAGATGGAGTTTAGCCCGGTTGTCAGCAAAAGGTGGGTTCATCACCACGCAGTCGAATTTCTGATTTGGGTTCGCTGCTGACCATGCCAGAAAATCGGCCTCCGTTGTATCGTAACCTTTAGCTCGGGAGACCAGACAATTTAGTGTATCCAGTTCGATGCCGGTAACGTTGACGCTCTTAGGAAAACATTGCAGCAAATCCCCGTGCCCGATGCTTGGCTCTAGCAGTCGCTCCCCCTCCCCGGTCGCAATAATGGATGCGACGTATTCACTGAGTCGCAGCGATGAAGGGTAAAACTGGTGGGATACAATATCGGGCATGGCACCCATATGACCGATGAAGCGCATCACTTCGGTCGGGTCATAATCAAATGTCACATGGTAGCTAGTAATCCGGGCACCGAGGAACCGCAGAACCTCCGCGTTCACCTGCCGCGTTTTATCAGCGAACTCACCGGCATAACCGAGCGATGTCCAGCTGGACCATTCCTTTTCATTCCGAGTGAATTCCAGCTCTGCGAGCTGCATCCGTGAATGAAAATCGATGCAGCGTTTCAGTGCCGGGAACTCCTGCAACGTGGCTTTGTAATGGGCTAAGCGTTCAGTAGGCAGCGCCAGAGGGACAATGGCAGCAAGAATGTTGTTAAGCCGTTCTGCAATATCAGGATGTACATCAATGTGCATCGAACCATTCTTGTAAACCCGAAAACGAATACTGTTGCCATCCAGGCTGATCCAATTTCTGAACCCAGCATGACCAACCATATTCTCAACCATTTTTTTCGTGTCATAGACCGGTTTAACTGTTTCTCCCCGGAAATAAGAACAGATCACCCGCAGTTCCGACAGTGGCATGAGTCCTGATTCTTTGAATTCAACTTTAAGTTTTACCCACTTGTCTTTCACCCCTTCACAGACACCGACGGTGATCATGCGGGTTGAGAAACCAAAAGCTTTATTGGTTTTGTGGTGACGGCTTAATGATTGAAAAACGGCATAGACGCGCTCTTTAATGAACTGATGCCGGTCATTGAGCAATGTGACAACCGTGGCAACTACTGCGTCGAGTGTAAACTCAGGGATCTCTTGCGGAGGCCGGTGATACCGGTCAGCAGTAAATTGCTTGTCCCATTCGTTCTTTTTTTCGTCAGACATCACGGACAGCACATCGGTAAGGGCCATTACCCGCTTCCAGTACTCAGAACGAAGTGCATTTTCTGCGTACAGGGCATCTGTTTCTGAAATGAGATGGTTATAGCCCGAGAGGTAGGAATAGAGCTTCTGATTTCCGTATTTCATAAACTGAGTGGACATGGACCTCAGTAAACTAAGCTCTTCGTTATAGGATTCGACCTGGCTGGCAATGATGCCAAGCTCTTCCCGCATTTCGGGCAGAAAGTTATCCTCGTTAACACTGAGGCCAGTTAGGGGCATACAAGCGACCAGAGAGTTCCCTGGGGCGCCAATTTGGGGGAAATTAGATTCAACAGCAGACATAGTATCAGTCCTTTATGTAGGAATTATCTATTACCAGGATATCAACCTCGTTCAAAAAGCTAATAGGTTGGGCGACATAAAAATCTCGAAAGTTGCGCTGCGGGAGGTAGGACAGACAGATGTCGTTTTAATGAAGAGAAAGCGTGCCGGAGACAGGACAAAAAAAAGCCCCTACTTAGTAGGGGCAATGGGCGAGAGCCTGGGTGGCTCGTTCTTGAATATCGTACTTCTAATTATGTGCTACTCATAAGTTGAAATGCTTAATTCAAGCCTGTGCTGGTGGTGCTTCAGATTGTGGTTCTCCGCCAGTATTTGTGTTTTTCGCGGATTTGTAAGTCACTTTCTCCCCTTTCAATCGAGCTTGCCGATTTTCGACCCGGCGAAGCTGCTTGTTTTCTGCTTCAGTGATCTCACTTTGCAGGTTCTTGAGCATCTCCAGCATGCTTCGGTTCAACGTAAAGGAAATTTCTTCATCTTCGCTGGAGTCGGTCACTTCGGGAAGTTGGATATCACCGAGTTTCTGCAACAAACTCGTAGTGATGAGTTTGACCCCTTCTACGGCTTTTGTGGCGAGAACAGGTGGAACACGTGCCGGTTTAAAATCGGAAGGGACAACACGAATACTGCCACGTGGCGTCTTCTTAATCTTGATACCGCTTGAATCAGCTTTCTCAAGCTCGGCGATCATTTTTTCGATACGAGAGATGGCTTCCGTTTCACCGAACTCATCAATAAGGGATAGGACTGCAACATAGGAAATAGCATCGGCATGGATTAATTTTTTGATGTAGACAGAGCATCCGGTCAGACGAATGAGAGCAGCAATGGTTGTACTACTCTTGCCCTCACGTTCGGCAATACGATCAAGCGACCATCCGCCCAGCGCCTGAAGACGTCTGTAGGATTCACCCAGTGCCACTGGAGAAAGAGCCAGACCACGGTTCCCGTCAATTGTCGTCAGTTCGCAGCTGATCTCATCGGCTTTCATCTCGATGCAAAGAATGGTGAGGTCAGTATGTCCTTCTGCCTGAGCCATTAAAGCCGCTTTTAAACGGCAATGGCCCTGGCGAACGTACGGAATACCGTCTTTGATCAG
This sequence comes from Cedecea sp. P7760, assembly GCF_013386425.1. Lineage (NCBI taxonomy): Bacteria > Pseudomonadati > Pseudomonadota > Gammaproteobacteria > Enterobacterales > Enterobacteriaceae > Cedecea > Cedecea sp. P7760. The sequence goes on from NZ_JACARU010000009.1 coordinate 22,231, forward strand.
AACGCGTATAGGGTCAACGTAATCACCCCGGATGAATGCACACTTGATGTTATTGAGATGATCTACGACTTCCGGCAGCTGGTAATATGCCTCCCCCATCCCCATCTCACGGGAGTTGAAGCCTGGCGAGATTTGAACCACTGAAGGGTTGATAGCCCAAGCTTTTTGTTCAGTGACTTCATTACAAAGGTCAGGGTTCGCGTCGCGGAACTGCTTCATGCCACTGACGAATCGGCCGGAACCTGTCACTGTTGAAAATGACACGAGGGGTGATTTAAAGACCCGTGAGTTAGTTTGCTGGGAATCAGTCATCAGATCACTCATAGATACTCCGTTGTATTCTTTTTTGCCATACCTTTCATCTGTGCGTGAATACTACCGGAAAAAAAAATCTCACTTTTTCGTTAAAAAGGTACTTTTGGGGTTTATTCCGAATTTCGCGAAGCAAAACGTTCTGATGCTCAGACCTAAAAGATTAAATAAACAATTAAAAACAAATGTTTATGCGAGCTAAGAAGGTAGTTAACTTTTTTGCCAAAAAGTGAAAAAAAATAAAAAAATGTGTCGGAATGAAAATTTCTTTCACAACACCCGCGATTTTCCCTGCTTAAACCTTGTTGGTTGTAATCCGGCTTTCGGTACCATAAGGGTGACATACCGATAATGCTTAAAGGAGAATACGCGTTGCGAAAACATACACCAATCATCAAATGGGCGGGGGGTAAAACCAAACTGATGCCATTCATCAGTCAGCATTTCCCACATGATCAGAGCCGTCGGTGGGTCGAACCATTTATCGGCGGGGGCGCTGTGTTCCTTAACATGTTTGCCACCGATGCACTCTTGGCAGACAGTAATCCGGATCTAATCAATCTGTACCGCAACATCCAGCGGAATAAATCGGCATTCATCAGAGAAGTGAATCTTCTGGCGGAAAGGGAATTTGATAAAGAGGATTACTTAAAGCTGAGGAACACGTTTAACAGCACCAGTTTGGATGATGCCCCGCTGCAACGAGCAGTCCTTTTCTACGCAATGAACCGACTCGGATATAACGGCCTGTGTCGTTACAATCTGAAACGTAAGTACTCAGTTCCGTGGGGGAATCGATCCAAGTTAACTCTGGACCCCCAGAAAGTCGATTATCTCTCATTCAGACTTTCTGGCGTTGAGCTGACAACCGCAGATTTTGGTCTGACGTTGGAGAGTGCTGGTGGTTGTGACCAAATTTATTGCGATCCGCCTTATGATAAAATCAGCAAAACCAGCTTTGTCAGTTATGACGGCATACCGTTCAATAAGAGCGCACATGTTAAACTGGCGGATATGCTGGTGGCAGCTCATCGTAAAGGGGCTTCAGTGGCCATATCCAACAGCTTGACTCCCTTTACGCTGGAGCTCTATGAAGAACGCGGTTTTGAAATTCATACTCTCAATGCTTACCGTTCTGTCGGCAGTCAATCAAAATCGCGAAAAAAGGAAAAAGAGATCCTGGCTGTCCTTCGTTAAGTGACAGTCAGTGGTTAGTCGATCGGGCTTATCCATTCCTCAAAGCTCAAAACTTCGGAATGGTCCCGACTGGCATAAGGAATAAACTGAAGCTCTTCGATGGACCGCTCCCCTCTCTTACCTTCACAAATAAACGATATAAGCCCCAGATCTGCAAGTTGGGTAAGAACATGCATGATTCGTACGTTCACCGTCTGCAACTGAAGAGCGTTAGCAATATCGGTAATTTTATGGGAATGGCGCCGAGACTTTCGCAAATATTCAAAAATGACAAGTTGGGTATTACGTCTCTTCAATAACTTCTCGGTCATAAATTCCTGAATTAACCCCCCAAGTAACACCAAGATCGGCCGCAGCACACCAGGGAACATCAAAGTATAAGACTGTGATGTTTTGATCAGTGTAAAGGACGTCAGAAAGCTAAAGTTCAGGCGCTTCTTTGAATACGGGATATATACGGCCAATGTAGTCGACAAGTGAGTAAGTAATTCTTCCAGATGATCCAATGTGATCATTGCTGTTTTATCGGTATTACGCAGACCGTGATAATCAATAAATGCCACTCTGGCACGACTCAGCCATTCATGTATGTTAATGGATACAGTGAACGGAGCATTTTCATCGACAACGTTGGCGGCATGATCAGCGAGCTGGTTGTGGATTAGCATAGACAGCTGGTAAAACGGAAACCGGCAGGATGGATGACACTGTAGTCCCGTTAGGGTAAGTTTTGTAGTACTCGAGCCATTTAGCGGAAAAGTAACTTTCCGGGATATAATTTTTGCTGACGCTCTTGCTGACTTGCAGATGAACCCAAGTCCAAGATCATTTTGCATACATCACTCCGTTTTAACAAAATCGCCTTAACCTGAATGTTAAGGAGAATAAAATTAAAAATATAATTAATAAGATTATCATTATTAATCTAAAAGATTAGTTAATAACGAGTGTTGAATTTAAAGAAATAGGCATATTTTTCGGAGTTTAAAACCGGGTAAAAACCCGATGCGTGAGCAACAAATTTGACGTGAGTGAGTCGGCACGACAGTGCAGAAAGCCTGTGGCTAATGAATAAACACCCTGTATTTGGGAGTTCTGTTCACTACGCACTAGGCTTTGTGGTTAATTTAAACACCGTAAGTAATGCGTAGGGCACAGAGT
>NZ_JACARU010000090.1:0-15410 GCF_013386425.1 Cedecea sp. P7760
TGATATGATGAACGCCACACACATCAGGAGGTTATATGATTTATCTTTTGGATGATGAAAACTTCGTAGAGGTTGATGACTGGGAAAAAATAGTTTCCAGAGAAAACTATCTTCCAAACCTCAATGCTTTAAATAAAAAACTAGATAAAATAATAGGTTATTATGAGCTAAACAAAAAAGTTAGCTGTGGCCTATCAAGTTGCCGCACCCCTCACTATAAAGGCTACGTTGTTAAAACTGATGATGAGTCAGAAACAAACATTGGGCATGATTGCGGGACCAAATATTTTGCGGTGGCCTTTGAGAAAATGTCGGCAGACTTCATAACCGCCCTTGAGGTTGCCAAAGCAAGGAGTTTTATACACGAAAATCAACCAAATGTTTTCGGCTACTGGAAGGAAGTGAATACCCTATCCGTTGGTCCAAAAAATGTAATGTGGGCTATCGGTTTATTGAAGAAAATAAATGACTCGGACGTTATTGGTTACACTGCTTATAGAGCCTTACGTGATATGCATGCGGGTAATAACGGTAATGTAATTAATTCTCGCCCACCAACAGCCAAAGAAATTGAACTGGCTCAAGTTTCAGGCCAGCAGCCTCCAAGTTCCGTTGATGTTGTAGTTGGTTTCATCTCGCGCATCGATTTCCTATCCCCAGATAATGATCTGGAAGCTCTTTACGAAAAAAAGCTACGTGGATCTGTACAGGCACTACAAGATGCTAAGCCTGAAAAATTATCACGAACCCAGCTAAATGCTGTAGTTAGTGGCATTAACAGCCTTCAAACAAATTTATCAAGAGCTAAGGATCTTATAGAAACAGCGAGGATATTTTTCACTAAGGAAAATTTATCTGAGCTATTGAAATACCTTGAGGCCAATAGAAACATTTCAAATGCAGATATAAGGCGATACAAAGAGTTTCTTGATCATCTGTAAAATTAAACCCGCAAATGCGCGGGTTTGTAAATTTTAATGCTTCTATCGCTGCCGTCACGGCGCAGCTTTGCCAAGCCTGCCTGTATTATTAACTTTTTTTACCCAATTTCAATAGTTATTTTCCATTCACCTGATATATATTTTTCCTCATTGAGAGAAATACAGCACAGTTAAAGTGGCTAATACACCAACGCACTCGGTCCTCCGCCTGCTTTCTTGTAAGCCATGGGGCAACTTTTTGAAGATAACGACCTATGTCACTCACATTTTTTCGGCGGGCATAAAAGTCTACTCCCACCACATATACAGGATCATCATTTCTTAGTGCAGCCAATATGCTCTTTTCCACAAAATCAGTATCATCCTGCCTAATTTGCCCTGCTATTGCATCAGCAAGTGATTTTTGCGGCCACAGAATAGCATGAGCCATCTTCAGCAAATTCTCCCCCGTATAACCGATTTTACGGAGATCTTTAATGGTTTCAGTTATGCGGCAGGCCTCGGCATCGGACCATTCCTCTGAGCGGAGACAACTCCAGAACCCGCAACCATCCATCATGGCTTCTTCCGTGGTTCTACCGCCATAACATTCCCCCCAGACAGCGAGGAGTGATTTTACCCAAGCACTTTGAACTGAATTTATTGGACGATGCTTACCCAACCAGTTTTTACGTGGTGCCGATGCGGCAATTATCATAGCGTCGGTATGTTGTTTGCGTTGGTTTGGTGTCATAACAATTTTCCTTAAGCCAGTACACCAAGCGCAAAGGCTCGGTCCAAAGTGTTTTTGAGCATGACCAACTGAGAACCGTGCTTACGCTCGAATTCCCTTTGGTCTCGGTGAAGTTCGTCATGGCATTTCCGACACAGCGGAATAGCAAAACTGTCGTGCGATTTTGTACCCATCCCTCCCTGCCCATGCCCGATGAGGTGATGGGGATCATCCGCAGAAGAACCACAGCCCTCGCACGGTTGAGTCTTAACCCATTTCAGATAGCCTGGATTTTCCCAGCGAATTCGTTTTGGTCTGGAAAAAAACGTTTGAGGAGACTCAGGATCTACTACCAGCACCACCACGGGTTTTCCTCTGACTTGCTCCTGCTCCTTCTGTTGCTGGAAATATGCAGTTCTCTTCGCCAGTTCGCTGGTGGCCTGTACAGATGGTTCGAGATCGGTTTCACGATAAACAGAGAGGATGGGGTCAGGCTTGAAGTTGAGCGCGCGCCGGGCCATGGTCTCCCCTATCGCTTCGGAAACGCCCGTATAAACAGCCCACCAGCAAAGCTCCGCCAGTGAAAGCTCTCTATCACTATTGAATCCGAGCTTTGAAAGGACCGCATCTATCACCCAGGCCTTCACATTCTGCAGCGCTATTGCTTCCAGCTGCTCTGTACTCTGATCCCGTAGTTTGTTATCACACGACCAGCAAAGAAGCATGGCGCCGGGGCTATGCCGCATTGTTACCTTTTCATTGTGGTGATAATCCGTGTGTGGCCACTGGCAATGATGGACGCTACGAAATAGCCAAGACTCGAGCGAAGTCATGCCACCAGCAGCCTGAATCACTCGCTCATCAGAGAAGAAGGTATCGAGAACTATATCTTCAACCAATGGCTGCCGCGCATCCGGTATCTTTCCCAAGGGAAGATGTGCCATCGCTTTTGGGGGCATTTCGATAAGCACCCTGCCATAACCAAAAAGCTGCATCAGTTCCCGGCCCGGCTTGAGCAAGACCACGCCCATATTATGTGCAATCTCCACGGTCAGAATAGCGCGCATGATTCGGCCTCCCGGATAATGATTTTGCCGGTTGTTCCCCATATTTTTGACACGCGTCCATCCCAGATATGGCTATCCTCACCAAATAAGGCATCAAGTAACGCTTTCTCAAGATTGTCTTTGTCTGGTCGTGACTGGTGTGGCTTGCCGTCATACTCCGCCTGTTTTTTTTTGCTCCAGCTCGGCGGCATTGGAAGAACGAAAATGACGTGGTAACCACACTCAGGCAGCTCTATTTGGTTCAGGCGCACTTCATCGCAAAACGCCCGGTACCGTAAAACCTCAAGCCGTTTCTTCCACTTATCAGCGCGTGTCATTCTCGGTTTGCCCATTGGTAGGATATTGTAAACTTTCATAATCACCTCCATAACCGGGAACGCATGCTTTGCTGTGTCTTAGGAGCGAATTTTTGCTGCGGCAGAAGCGCGTTGACTATCCAAAGACGAGGGTCAACATCCAGGCTCTTTTCAACGGTAATACCATTAGACTGATAACGCTCCACTAGCTCATTTGCTTCTGAGGTTGTCAGGCCGTGGTGAGTGAACCAGCTTTTCTTCATGACGATTCCCACAGGAATGACATCAAAAAGATATTGCTGGCCCTTTGAGGGGTCAGTAAGGATTTGTTCTGATTTGGTATTTGCGCCATGGCTTCTCTCCAGTGGCGCAGCAGGTAGTCAGTTGTTCAGGCCGACTGAAAGAACTATATTATCAGCCAGCAAGAATGTAAATATTGAAAGCATATATTTTGATTTATTGTACGCAGATATTTTCTTGCTTAGTCTTTAATAATTTATCTCTCAGCGAATGAGATTCTTTACTTAAGTGAATTGCACGATGACAATTAGGGCATAGCGCCGCACAATTTTCTAATGTATCGGAGCCACCGTCATAAAGTGGGACAATATGATGTACTTCTAAAAATGGTATATCACCCTCCATCTCAAAAGGGGCAGGCTGGCGACAGAGCTCACATATACCATGTCTACTACTTAACACCCATGCTCTAACATGTGGTGATCTTGCATATACTACGCGTTGCACACTTTTTTTTTCGGGTACAAGCTGCCCTTTTGGCGCTGGAATTGTTAAATTATAAATCTTGTTAGTTTTAACAAGAAGTTCATGTTCATCAAATGTCGACGCATATACATTTTGTATCGTATTCGTGACTATTGAAACCCATGTATCGTTGTCATTAAGGCCCTCTACAGTGAGCAGAATACGCTTTGTTCTGTTTCCTTTTGGTATTTCACGCCTACCAACTTTATCAAAAAAAGCTTGCAGCCTTCCGATTTCCAGACGAATTTCCTGGGCTGCCCTTGAATTAAAATGAACGAACTCCTCTTTATGAAGCATTCGGCTTTCTACACTTGGAAGATTTTCACGCAGGTCTGCTGAAGCTATGTACGCTTTTAACTTTGTTACACCTATGTCAATCAATCTCTCAATGATTAAATCTAGGGCTTGATTATATTCACGGTTTCTGTCTTTTGGACCCCAAGATTCCAGAATAAAACCAAATTGTCCATCCTCGTATCCAACTTTACAAGCCGCATTCAAAGGGAGATCATTGTTGCCCACTACGTGAAGAGAAATTGTTTCCTGATCCAATAAATCGTCCATTTTTTTCTGACTCTGATTTCAAATATTTAATCATTATACGTATAAATAAGACGTTCACCTCAAAATTAACCATCTATATTGAGGCTATAAAAACTAACCTTCAAGATGTTCTTGTGCTAATTTGTGATTTCGAACCACTTTCCACTATTCGATAACCAGCCCGCTCAAGCATCTGCGTAAAAAGTGTCGGTGTGCCAATTATCTCGTTAGGCTGAAGGGGAACGAACGATACCTCATCACCACGCCTGTATAACAATGCTCTGCCGCCATCCGGGAATGAACTAAATCTAGCGACCACGGCATAATCCTCGCAACGAATAAGCGCGTATCCTGTGTCTGGCAACTCTTCATTAATTTTTATCACTTCGTTCCCCTCTGGCAGTCCCCAAACGACGTATTTTTTACATCAGACCTTGCCTGGATTCATGGTCTGCGGTCAGTCATTCTGGGTATTACGGAGGATAATTTCATCGTTCAAAAATTCCTCCCAAAATAAAATACTGTATGAATGTACAGTCATTATTAACCTGTTTATTTAGGATTGCAATGAAAAAGGCTCCGTAGAGCCTTAGGTTAGATTTATTTTACTTTCAGCGGGTTAAGTTTTATGCATCCCCGTCACGCCGCCAACTGTTCATCAGTGAAATATCCGAAAGATTCGCTCTTGCCAAGGCCTCTGCGCTTGGTGGCGGTACCGTATTCTCGCAGCGGGTAACATGCCTTTTCTTCGCACACTTAACCCCGCAATGGTTCAGTACTGGGTTCACGGGTACTGGAACAGCGTCGAATCGACCCGTTGAACACACAGCGAGAAGAAAGTACGAAGCTGTTATCTGTGACAAACCTGCGTTACTAATATCGCCGTACACTGGGTGCGATTTAGAAACGGAAATTATTTCATGTCCGAGTTATTTCTAATTGAAAAGGATAAACAACCGATTTATTCATCCAATAATTGGTAGTTTTCAACTGATTATTTTTCTGCTATTGCATTGGTATTGCTTTATTTCACAAAAAGACAATCGCACGGCTCTTAGTTAGTGTGCAGACTTTATAAAATTAGATAAATACACAAAAAAACAATAAGTTACAATTAAACCCAAGCCGTACCCGGAAGGACGAGATAGCAGTCTAAATCTTCGTTACGAAACCAGACGGACAACAAAAAATTTTCCCATAAACTAAAACACAAACATCAATGACATTATTAAAATTAACCTGCTGCAATGGCAATGTTGATTGGGTATTATAGGCCTCTTAATTAACTAACTGATGCGACTTACGATGCCTTTGTTCTTTATCCTTATACTTGGGACAGTGATGATTATTTTCTGGGATTTTTTTAAGGAAAACGTAGAGGTTATAGGTACACTTGCTACCTCGCTTGCTTTTTTAGCCACTGCCTGGGCTGCTTACGAGGCAAGACATAGTGCAAGAGCTGCAATGAAAGCAACCCAGTTGACCGCAGCTTCACTTATCGAAATGAAAAAGAATTCGTTTAAGGAATGGTTCGAATTGCTGCTTGAACAGCACAATAAATTGCTAGAAGATGTTAATAAGCACCTAAATGTAGATAATGGATTTAAAACCAAATTAGGAATGAATTCCATCAAAGGCATTTATTATTATTTGACAAAAGAACCTGTCTTAATAAAATACATCAATCATGTTATTTTAACATTGAGTTATATTGACAAGGAATTCTATTTACCAACTTCAGTCAATGATGAAAAGATGGTTCATGTAGCGCAATTAAGGAACAGTATTAGTTCAGAAGTTAATCTTGTAATTGCTATATTCGGCCTTAATATAGACAATAATAAAACCTACGATGCTAAAAATCTAAATAGTATATTAAATAAATTTGATTTTTTTTAAAAACGAACCATTTTTCATCGAAGCAATATCAAACATTCATAATTTGGATTTTTATGTCGAAAGAATATTCAAAGCAGAGTATAGATCCAGTGTAGAATTTTATATTAACCAGATGGTTAATACACGTGATTACACATTAAAATCATTAGATATCAAAAGCAATATTCAACGAATTACATTCGCAGTAATTTGGTCCTACGACAGCCCTTGCAAAACATATTTACTACAAAGATTCAATGAATTAACTAAACACATGAGAGCTAAGATCGAGCTTGACATGAAAGAATCTGCTGAAAAAGTAACTGAGTTCAATTCCAAACTATCTTATTTTGTTGGCTGTAAACTGCAAATAAACGGCATAACGCGTAGGATAATCCAGAATGAGGAAGAGGTAAAAAGATTAATAAAAATATTCCCTAGGTATAATAAGAGCTCGAAGATGAGTGGTGTAGTGCTCACCAATGGTCATTTAAATTACTACGACACGCATATTACTACCATCCTATCAAATTATGCCACAAACAAATCCTATTCGATAATTGAATCAGACACAAGCAAAGAAGAAATCATTGAGGAAATATTAAACAAAACCAGTCAAATAATTGACACCTATAAATCAGGACTTGATCAATTCAGCTTTAAATAATCAATACCTCACCTAAGGGGCATAAGCCCCTTATTTTATCGACTGAGGCCATTTAAGATGTAAGTTTAAAACCGAATGAACTTGAAGAACAGATATTTTTATAATTCGTCTATTTTTAAACAACATCACCTGTAATCTCAGTATTCCATCCGACACTAAAAAGTGGTTGAAATATTTTTAGATAACGAAGAAATCTTTATACGATAACAGAAACATAATAAGTTAAAAGCAGGAACGGGAAACAAGAAACCTGCCCCGGTTACACCTCGCCACAGGAGCTGTGGAACAGGTTTATTCATACTACTGCTCTCACCGCTTCAGTGTTATTTCTCATTTGCCTGCACTCCCGAAAATCTTGTGAATCCCATAGCCCAGCCAGTTCTTCCGGCACACATCAGCAACTGCCGGTTTGACCCGCTGGTGGCGCGACGGGTTTTTCCGGCGGCAAACTTTGCTTTCCCAGCCCTGGGCAAGTTTAATTTCGGGAAATGCGGCCGTGCCGCAGCGCTTGATGATTCCCTTACGCAAAAGGTGCATCAGGATGTTCCATGCCCCGGTGCTGTCGCGGCCCAGAACCTTGGCCAGTTGTCGCGCCGTGGCTCGCTTGTTCTCCTGGAGGAAGCTGATTACCTTTTGCTGGTTTTCGCTGTTCATGTTTAATCCTTTGGTCATTGGTCAAAACTCGATTAATTCAAAGCAGTCCGGCCGCTTTTTTACGCTTATATTCCGCCATCAGTAGCTGCGCTGGCGTAGGCCCGGATGGTCTTTCTGGCGCTGATAATTGCCGACGAATTGGCGGTATTGAATAACCGGCCGCCACCCGCTTTTCCCAGTGGGCTAGCTTCGCCGCGGCTAATTTGTCCATCTCTGGCTGTGTCAGCCTGCGCTCCACTCCCTCACGACGTATTTCGACACAAATGTGATAGAGCACGGGATGTTTCCACGGATACTGCTCTGAGGATTCATACCGCCAGGCGTTGTTCTTCCAGTTTGCGTATTCCTGCTTCACATCCTCCACTGTGAGCCCAAAACTTCCTCCGCTAGCATCCGCAACAAGCGCGACAAACTCAGCGAAATCTGGCGGCCAGGTACTGCCGGCGGCGCATCGCTCAATGCAGGCATTGCAAACCCTGGTCAGTTGCTCACTGCTCATTGCGCCAATCTGCTGCTCCCAGAGGTCCGATGGACGATTGCCATTCTTCGCAATCCAGCGGTTGCTGTAGATTTTTGTCATGAGCTCCCACAACCGCCACGCCGGAGTATCCAACGCGCTGTTGTTCCCGAATGTACTGCTCTTGCCCTTCGCGTAACTGCCGCTCTGCGATGGACTCCGTGTTTCCTGCTGGGGTCTGCCCATGTGTCACCTGCCTGTTTCGTGGGTTGTCCTGGACGCGTTGCAACCAGGTTGTGATGAATTTCTTGATGCCGTTTGGCGTTTTGCGTTTCTTCGGGTTGCTTTCCAGCCAGCCGCACATGTTCCGCAGCTCCTGCCCAATATCCACCGCGGGATACAGCTCATTCCTGCTGGCAACGTAATCCAGGGTTACGGGGAACGTCAGATCACCGATAAGCGGCAGCCGTATAAAAATTTCTTCAGGCGGAATTTCGGGTATCGCCCGGCGCTGGTCTTTTTCAGCGTCGTGCAAATTGTTTTTAGGTTTTAGATCTATATCTTTATCTGGATCTTTATTCGTTGCGTTCTCGTTACCCTCCCGTTCCAACGGTGATGGAACGCCCGTTGAACGGTCGTTACCTTGCCGTTCCCCATCCGTTCCTTTTTTGGCTTGTCTCGCCTTAGCAGAGGCACGACCGGCAGCCGACTTCTGCTCGAGCGAATTACGGACGCCCTCGAGATCGCGCTCAATACGATCATGTTTCCATTCGCTACCGTTATCGCTGAAAAACTCCTTCAACGAGCTTTCAACGGAAATCCAACGGTCGTTGCTCAGCCGTGCAATTTTGGGCAGACGGCTCTTCGGTATCGCTCTCCCCGTTTGCCAGTAATTGAACATGAGCAGCAGGTATGCACCGTGCTCTTCTGTTGACAGATGCATGGTGTCCGCCAGGTAATCAGCAATGTAGAGTTGCATGTAAGGCAGCGCGGCCATGGTTACTCCTGATGCCCGAAAGAACTGGGCTTAATGGTCATTGGTCAAAACTCGATTAGAAAAACTGCGGCGTCACTGCGCCTATGCTGGCAAGCAGCGGTCCTGCAACGTCTGATGGGAGCATGTTGAAAAGCGCTACGGCCGCCTCTCTGATCTCTTTCTCTAGCTTCTGCAGCGGGGCGCCCAACAACTTAGCCTGATGAGCCTCACCACATTCTTTGATGACTCGCGCCACCAGCTCGGCCTCGGTCATTCCAGAACGCAGCCCGTGTTTTCTTGCAATCTCCAGGGGTATGGCTTCACTGATTGCCGTGGCAAGCTGCATCACGTAGGCGGTGTATTTATCGGAGTTGGTTTCATTTTTCAGATAACGAAAAAGATTCTGCTTGTTTATCGTTATTCCCCTGCCCCCCAGCCTTTCCCACTGCTCTGCCACCAGCCGCGCAATCTTTTCCTGCGCCTGGCCGGGCAAACTCAGCTCCCACTCATGCACAGCATCACGGATAGCCCGATGTTTAATGCCGTCACGGCGGTGGCCAACATTCTGATTTTGGGTTTTCACTGAAAACCGAGAGACTTGGTTATGATTTTTATGCGCTGTTAAATGCATGGTCATCACTCCTGCTGTGGCAACCCGTCGGTTGGGTTTGGGTAAAGGTCAGGACGAAGTTCGTGAGGGGTGATACCTGTTGCTCTAAAAACTTGTAAAACCCTAGAGCCAGGCACAACACCGTTGTTTTTCTTTTTCCATTGACTGATCGCCATACCACTAACACCAATCGCTATGGCTAATTTATTAGCGGATCCAGCTGAATGGATTGCATTTTCAAGGGCTGTCATAAATTTGTTCTCCTAGTAACGACAGAGCAAATAAACCATAGCTTTATAATAAATGCAAATTTTTACCTTATTGCAGGTGTAAACCAAACATTTACAATGGGCTCATGAAACAAACAAACGATCTTGATGAACAGCTCATCTCGCGCTTGGTAGAGATTACTGAACGGGGGATCAGCAAGGCTGATATGGCTAGAATTGCAGGCGTTACACCGCAGGCGGTTAACGGCTGGTTCAAGAAAGGCGCAATCAGCAAAAAGTCTGCAATAGCCATTGCTGAAGCAGCTAATGTTTCGGTGGCATGGCTGCTTGGTGAAGAGGTATCAGAGAAGACTGGCTTGAAGTCGAACGAGGGGAAGATGCTGAATTTATTCAGGCAGCTACCTGAATCTGAACAAGAAAAAATGATAGACCTTTTCCAGCTTAGGCTAAAAGAAATCGATGATTATGTAGAAAAGTACCTCCGCGGCCGATACAAAGAAATCTAACTCAGCACGCAACCCATCCCAAATTCCTTAATGAACCGGCTCACGCCGGTTTTTTTGTGTCTTTTTCCCCGGTTTAGAGCTCCTTCCCCTTCCATATAAACCCAAGATTTATGTTTATATAAATTTAATGTTGACGAAAATAATAAAGCAGTGCTTTAATAACCTCATCAACACAACGTCATCCAGTCTGGAAGCCCACGAAGTAGCTGCCGGCGGCATACGAAACACCGGATGAGATGACACATTGAAATACGCAGCAGGCAGTACCGTTCCGCCAGCCTGGCGATAAGGGCAAGAGAGAGGATTTATGGCTAAGAAACAATTCACAGTCATCATCAGCTGTAGAAGTGGCTACTGCACTTATCACGTTATGGCTGAGGACTGGAAGGATGCTGACAGGATCGCAGATGGCCAACATACCAGGCTAAATCCTGAAGATAAACCTTCGGAGATTGGTATGGCTGCCGTCATAAGGGGTTGGCCACAAGTTAGGTTAGGAGAAAGGCATGATTGATTTCGCACGAAAACCAGCGGCACACCAGGCTACTCGCCTGAACGTTTTTGAAGTGATACTTCGCAAGCTCTGTTACATCCTGGCCCAGAAGGGCAACCCGGCTGCCGACCAACAGCCTGCAATACGTTAAACATCGAGTTTTGACCAATGGCCTGCACTGGCCGAGGAATGTGATTATGGAATTTGGCATGAAGCGCGTGATGGCATCTGTTCACGCAATGGCGGCATTACAGCGCATCTCAAACGGCTCGTTCGTGGCCCTGACCACACTTAGCAAAGAGGCGAATCTTTCCACCTCTTACCTCGAACAGATTTTCAATAAGCTGCGCGTCGGAAAGCTCGTTGTTTCTCAACGAGGCCCAGGCGGCGGTTATGCGCCCTGCGCTGGTGATATTTCAGTTTCAGAAGTTATCCGGGCCGTCAGCAAGATCCCCAATAACGGCACCTTTAAACCCGTCCTGACTGCACTTGATGGTGTGTTGCTGTCTGAGCTCGCAAAAAGCCAATCAGCAGCCCCATAAAGCACAAAACCCGCGCAAGGCGGGTTAAGTACCCGGTCAGCCGACCAAAGCTTTCCGGAATCGAGTTTTGACCAATGACCACTACCCAACAGCGGCAATCACTGGCTGCGGGTATCTTACATCCAAAAAAGAGGCCCCGATATGGAATTCTTTAATTTAATCAAAGCAACTCAAAAATCTGGCAAGCCTGATGCCGTACACTGGCAGACAGCAAAAACCGAAGCGCGCTCAAACCTGATGCTTGATGTGGCTCTGGAAGATGCCGGGATCGAAACCGGCCGTGGGCACGATTACAACAAACCCGTCCGAACCGATTTTCCTGTTTTTGACGATCTTCCTGAGGAAGGCGCTATCGATTTTGAGTGGTGCAAACGTTACGAGCTGGCGGACAACGGCAGAACCTGGCAGCTGATTCAAACAGCAGCAGATGATGATGAAACAGAAGAACAAAGCGGCGCTATCGAAAGTTACAAGATGGGCCTCAGCGTCGAACTCGCCCATTTCTGGCTCGGGGGCATGTTCACCGCGACCCCTGAGGAACGTGCCGCGGCAATCAAGGCCCAAATGGATATGGACAATAACTATCTCCAGAACGTTATCCTGGCTGTTAACTCCGTTGAGCCTCTAAAACAGTGCCACAACCATATTCGTCAGGCCCTTCTTGATGCACTTAAACTAATCTGGCCGTTAGAAGGCAAGATCCCCGAACTATCCCACATCCTGGCGTTCTCTAAAGAATGGATCGCAGCCCTGAATGATAATTCAGCCGGGCGCGGTAACCACCGGGCAGACGTAATTGAGAAATGGAAAGCAAAGTCTGCGCCACAGCCTGCTGCCGTCCATTCCGTTAAAAGCGAACCGGAGAACATGATCAGGACTGATGCCGGAACCAATGCGGGTGGACAGATAAAAACTGACCGCAACCCGGATCTGGCCCCTTCCCTGGATGTTCTTGATATTGAAATCGCAGCGGCCACCCTCCCCATGGATTTTAATATCTACGAATTTCCCGCAGACGTCGTTCGCCGGGCGAAGGCAATCATCACCAACAAAGAAGAACCATGGAAAACATGGAGTGCCGTTCTTCGCAAATCGCTAGGTATTCTGGATTTTTCCCGAGGCGCAATTTTTGCCCTGGTCCGTAACGCTCCGACCGAAGTGCTTCATTCCATCCCGGCGCTTACAAGTTATGTAGTTAAAAATCTGCTTGAGATTAAATTCATGCCAGATGACGGGAACCCAAATAGCGAAGAGCGCTGGAACGCTATTCAGCACTATTTCAAGGCACCCGCAGCCGTGGAAGAAAGCGGCGAGAATGTTGATCAGCAGCACGCAGAAAGCAACCAGCCACCAGCCCAACTGGTAAAAGTCGGAGCCGGTGTTTTCGATGCTACAGCTCTGTTTAATGCCCCTTCTAAGGATACTGCTGCGGAGAATACAAACAATGTGCCGATGGAAGAAGCTAACAACCATGAAACCAAAACTGATTCTGAAATACAGCCGGGCGAAAAAACAATTCACTCAACTGAAAGCCATGTTGCTGTTAATCAGGAAACAGATGCCTTGAATAACGATGCCGTTCATCATAACAAGGTTGCCGAAACACAGTTATTCACTCATCTCATGGTTGACCTGGAAGGTTTTGGCTCCAACCCAGATGCTCCGATCGTTTCCATTGGCGCAGTGTTTTTCAATCCTGAAACCGGCGGGATGGGTAGTGAGTTTTACAAGGTCATCAGCCTTGGTTCTTCCATGGGATTCGGCGGCCAGCCGGACGCAGATACTATTCTCTGGTGGCTGAAACAGTCCGCGGAAGCCCGCTCTGCAATTCTGGTGGATGATGCCATACCTCTGGATGACGCCCTGCTACAGCTCAACGAATTTATCTGCGAAAACGCTGCAAATGGCCCGACCAGCGTTCAGTTATGGGGGAATGGCGCTACATACGACAATGTCCTGCTGCGCAGCTCTTACAAGCGAACCGGCATCCCTGCCATCTGGGAGTTTTGGAACGATCGGGACGTGCGAACAATCGTCGAGCTGGGCAAAGCCATTGGCATTAACCCACGTTATGAAATCCCATTTGAAGGCGAGCAGCATAACGCCCTGGCCGATGCCCGCCATCAGGTTAAGTACGTATCTGCCATCTGGCAGCAGCTGATTAAAAACTGATTCTGCGTTTTCACAACATGGCTCAGAAATGGGCCATGATTCAGAGGTACACATATGCTTCAAATGCTGACTCTCGAAGAGTGGGCCGCAGAAAAATACCGGAGCAACCCTCCGGCGATGAATACGCTGCGCCGTTACGCTAAACAAAATATGTTCTCGCCGCCAGCGACCAAACAAGGGCGTCTGTGGCGTGTCAGGGAAGATGCAGAGATTGTTGGAGAACTGGCAAAACCCGTAATTAGAAAGACGGATTCGCCCTTACTACAAAGGATTTTATCGGATGGCTGCCAGACCGCGTAAAAATCAGGTAAAAGTGCCGAACCTTTACCCTCTCTACAGCCGTAAGGTGAATAAAGTCTACTGGCGCTATAAGCACCCTGTAACGGGTAAGTTTCATGCGCTGGGCGATAACGAACAAGAGGCAATCGCAATTGCCACCGAGGCAAACGCAAGGATTGCAGAACAAAGAACGCGGCAAATATTGGCGGTGAGTGACAGAATCGCCACCAGCAAAGGTAAAGCAATCACCGCCAATACCTGGCTCGATCGATACTGTAGTATTCAGGATGAAAGGCTTAAGAGCGGAGATATAAGGCCGAATACCCATAAGCAAAAGGCCAAGCCCATCGCGTTGCTAAGAGGTCGTGTGGGTATGAAAACTATCTCGGCAGTAGACGTGAGAGATATAGCTCAAATACTCGACGAATATATTGTTGCTGGCCAGGCTCGTATGGCTCAGGTCATACGCTCTGTTCTGATCGATGTGTTCAAAGAAGCTCAGCACGCTGGAGAGGTTCCGCCAGGCTACAACCCAGCTCTCGCCACCAAGCAGCCGCGGCGGAAGATTGCTCGTCAGCGATTAAGCCTTGAAGAATGGAAGAAGATATTTGCAATCGCTGACGCTCATCACCGCTATTTAGGCAATGCAATGTTGCTGGCCATCGTCACCGGTCAGCGCCTGGGCGATATTTCCAAAATGAAATTTAGCGACATCTGGGATGATCACCTTCATGTGATCCAGGAGAAAACAGGCAGCAAGATTGCTATTCCTTTGTCTCTTCGATGTAACGCCATTGATTGGTGCCTGCGCGATGTTGTGGGGCGCTGCCGCGATTATGCGGTGAGCCTATACATGGTTCATTTTTTCCGGGCGACATCACAAGCTGAAAGAGGTGCCCAGGTGAAATCCAACACAATCACCATGAACTTCAGCAAAGCTAGAGACAGAGCAGAAATTGATTGGGGCGACGGAACGCCGGCAACTTTTCATGAGCAGCGTTCTTTAGCAGAACGTCTTTACCAAGCCCAATCCATTGATACCCAGAAATTGCTTGGTCACAAATCACCTAATCAGACAGCTAAGTATCATGATGATCGAGGTAAAGACTGGATCACAATCAATACTTAAATAGAGTACACTTTAGCACTCACTATTTAATCAGTCTGTGGAAAATATCTAAGCGCCTCATCATTATCACCCCAAGCACTTTTTTCACAGAAAACAACATGAATCTTAAAGATAAGTTTATTCACAGGAAGATTATCCAGCAAGGAATATTTCTCAAAATAAAATATGAATTTTTTACCTTTTGGAGATTGTCCATTATAGAAAAGCATAAGTAATTCATAATCAGAAAGTTGAGCCCTTAGAATATTTACATACTTTTTCTTATGGACATCTGACAAATTACTCCCATCTATAAACTTCAATAAATTATAAACAAAACGATAGTAGTGAGATAACTTTTGCTCGCGATTCATGAAATACATTCTAAAGCAATTTGAAATTAATAGATTCGCTTTTTTTTTGCTCAAGAAATCTTTGTGATCAAAAAAAACATTGAAGCCATACCTCACAACTATTTTGTTAAATGATTTATAAAAATACAAAAATATATGTC